>CAMNBY010000285.1 GCA_946533615.1 uncultured Clostridia bacterium | reverse complement strand
AGCATCTTCGCATTGCAAAGATCATCACCATCACCTACGGCAACACAAAGTTCGAGGCGATGAACAGGGGCGAAATACTCATCTCCTACGACAGCGGCAAGCCCGCACACGAGGTGCTCACCAAGCGCATCGTCACCGACATGATGGCGATAATCAAGTGCAGCATCTACATCGAGGACGACGCCGAGCCCTGGACACCCGAGGAGATCGACCACATCAGGACCCTGCTCGAGACCACGACGGTCTATGTCAGCCGCTCGAGGATACAGGCCGCAGCCGAGCGTTTCGCGTTTCTGGACGACGACGGCTATCACAACCTGCGCTTCTATATCAGGCACATCGAGCGCACAGGCCAGAACGGTTCGTTCAAGGGTCAGGCCGCTCTGCACATCAACCTGAAGCACTTTGCTCTCGTCAACCAGCAGATAGGCCGACGAGCAGGCAGCGTCGTAATGCAGGGCTTCTATCACAACATCGAGGAGATGCTGGGCGATGACGGCATCGTCGCAAGAATGGGCGGTGATAACTTTGTTGCGCTTTGCAGCCAGGACAAGCTCGATCAGCTGACCTCGTATCTCGGCGGCGCCGCGATAGTTTATGACGTGAACACAGGCAACCGCATCATGGTCTCCGCCACCGTCGGCGTGTTCATCATTCCCGACGATTTCAAGTTCACCGACGCCGGCGACATTCTTGACAAGATCATCACCTGCTCGACCATCGCCAGAACGAGCGGCAAGTCGGACGTTATATATTTCAGCGCTGTGATGAACCAGAACAAGGAAAGGGCGAACCGCATGCAGCGGGTATTCCCCGAGGCGCTGAACAAGGAAGAATTCAAGGTCTTCTATCAGCCGAAGATCGACATCACCACGGGCGAGCTTATCGGTGCGGAGGCGCTGTGCCGCTGGTTCCACGACGACAAGCTCATCTCCCCTGCCGACTTTATCCCGATACTTGAAAAGGGGCTTGACATCTGCAAGCTGGATTTCTATATGCTCGATCACACCTGCCGCGACATACGCCGCTGGCTCGACGAGGGCAGAAGAGTCGTCCGCGTCTCCGTGAACCTGTCGCGAAAGCACATGATGGATATCGACCTGCTGCAGCACATCATAGAGATCGTTGACCGCAACAACGTTCCTCACGAGTATATTGAAGTAGAGCTGACCGAGACCACCACGGACGTCGAGTTCCGCGACCTCAAGCGTGTCGTAAGCGGCTTGCAGCTGCAAGGCATCAGCACCTCTGTGGACGACTTCGGAATGGGCTACTCCTCGCTGAACCTTATCAAGGAAGTCCCCTGGAACGTGCTCAAGATCGACCGCAGCTTCCTGCCCGTCGAGGAGGACAACGACAACAGCACCCGCAGCGTGATGTTCAAGTATGTTGTGGCAATGGCGAAGGAGCTTGGTCTGGAGTGCATCGCCGAGGGCGTTGAGACTATGGATCAGGTGAAGGTGCTGCGCGAGAACCACTGCGAGCTGGCACAGGGCTTCTTCTTCGACAAGCCTCTGCCCAAGGAGGAGTTCGAGAAGCGCCTGACGATCCACCACTACGATATGGACACACAAAACTGAGAAAACTGAGTATGATAAGCAGACCCCGCAGCAAGGCTGTGGGGTCTTGTTTTGTCTTATTCCGTTTCTGTGAAGACCTTCGAGCGTTCAAGGCCAAGTCGGGTGAAGTCGGCGCCGTAGGTCCTGCGGACAAGCTCGGCATAGCTCTGCCCATTGGCAAGCTTCTGCTTCTGACGGCGTATCACCGCAAGCTTTTCTTCATCGGTGCCAAGCGCCGAAAAGAGCTGCTCCATCTCGTCAAGCACCGCTGCGGCCTCGCGCTTCAGCTCGTCGGGGCGGTCATAGCGAGCCGCCAGCTTCATCTTGCCTATCGAGCGTATCTGCTCCACCTTGTCGGGGAGCGGCGTGTCAAGGCTCAGCAGGTAGAGCATCAACAGCTGCGCAAAGCTGACGTCCTCGGGGAAGATGCCGTAAGGCGCAAGCGGGTCAAGGTCGTACATTCTCAGCTCGATGTGATCTACCCCGCCCTCGAGCAGAGCCTCGAGGCTGTTCTCGCCCCGCGGTTTCAGCCTTACGGGGTAGTAAAGCTCCGACGCCGACACCAGCTGCCCGTCGTTCACATAGTCCTGAATACTGCTGCAATGGCCTAACAGTGAGCCGAACTCCAGCACGGGCGTGAAGTCGTTCCAATATCCGTCCTTTCCGCAGCGCGGAGAAGCATAGTCGGCCATGTCCTCCATGAAGCTTTCCTCTCCCGCCGAGCTCGCAGCCGTCAGCAGGACGATAAGCCAGCTGTGCTGCACAAGCCTTGCGGCAAGCCTCAGATAAAGGCCGTTGCGGTCGGTGTCAAGCTCGCGGCAGAGCGCCTGCGCAAGCTCATCGGAGAAGGAGAAATTCAGATGTATGCCCGAGAACAGCATCTTGCGCTTGCCGTATTTCTTCGCAAGATACTGCCTGTAGAGCTGCTTGTTGTGCAGCGAGCCCGAAAAACGCGCTATCGGTATCTCGCTCTCATCGGCGAAGGCAGGCGGGTTTGAAAACGCCCACAGGTATTCGTTTTTCTCCTTGAGGACAGCCGCCGCCTTCCTGTGCAGCTCCGCCAGAGCCCCGACTGCCTCCTGCGGGGTCTGCGTCACGGGAGTGATGATCTCCAGCTGGTTCTCGCAGAAGTCGCGGGAGAGGAGCTCGTCGTCCCCGAACGGGTGAGGGGTCTGAGCCAGCCTGCCGCCGCTGTCTACGCGCAGGGTCTCGCGCTCAAGGCCGAAGCCCCCGCAGAACAGCAGCTCCCTGTCTATGTTTTTAAGATCTGCGCCCATGACCTCACCTCTCCAGTTTTGCGTACTCTTCAATAAAATGCTCGACCGTCAGACCTGCGGCGATGCCGTCGGCCATGTCTCTGCCTGCACTCGAGAGCCTGCGGGCGCGGTCGCGGAGAGGCAAAACGAACCTTTCCTCGCCGAAGCCGCGTTTTCTAAGGCCTCTTTCCGCCAGAGCGACGATCTTTACAAGCAGCGCACGCAGCTCGTCCTGTCTGATAAAATCGGGAAGCTCGCGCCTGTCCAGCAGCTCGCGGAGCTCGGAGGCCGAGTAGCCCTTGTGGTAGACGGCGCGGTCGGTATCAAGCAGCTGCTCGAGGGCGTCCAGCTCCTGCAAAAGCCCGAGATGAAAAGCCGAGGGCGACATTATCTCGCTGACGGGCTGCTCGCATACACTTCGGAATTCCACCGTCCCGCGGTATGTCACGTCCTCGAACTTGAACGAACGCAGGTAGCCCAGGTCTGAAAGCTCGGGCTCGAACTCGATGCTCTTATAACTGCCGCCGTCATAGTATTCTCCCCTGACTCTGTCGGCGGAAAAGTAGCTCCGCAGCGGCATCGGCGGAAAGTTTATGTACTTGCCGTCCCTCTCGGTGCAGTAGATGCTCATGGATTTTATGTACTCCGCGACGTCCTCCGAGGACGAGAGCTCCACCTCGTACATATCCACGTTATGCGGGTTCAGGCCGTGGAGGCTGTCCCGCCAGAAATGGTCTCTTCCGCAGAGCACGCAGTTGTCCTCGCCCCAGAGCGAGTTTGAAAACAGCACCGCCTTAAGGGGCTCAAGCTTTGTGAAGGCGTTGAGAGTCCGCGCAAGGGCGGGCTCCTCTACGTCCAGCTGCACCTGAGAGGCGCAGGAGAACAGCCCGAAATCGGGCCTGCTGTGAAAGCTCATCAGCCCCGCATATTTCGGATATGAGGACAGGTGGTGCAGCAGCATCCTGTAGCGGCCGTTCGGTATCGGCTCGCGGAGGTTGATGTCGTGGTAGGGGTTGACGCCCATGCCCGTGAGCGTGTGTCGCTCGGGCAGCAGGACGCTCTGGATATGCTCGTAATAGCTGACGAAGCGCTCGTAGACACGGTTCAGGTCTTCCTCTGCGCCGAACGAGAGCTCCAGCGTGTTGTAGCTGCAATCAAAGGAGAGGATGTCTCCCGTGACGGTGTCGCCTGCCGAATAGACGGCGCCCTCGTCGTCGCGGCTCAGCTTTGTGAAGCCGAACCGCTCGATGAAGCCTGCGGTCAGCCTGTGTACGAGGTCAAAGTCCACGGGTCTGCGGTCAAGACAGACTATGGGCAGCTCAAACTCCACGCCTGCGCGTGTCCTGCGCTTGCGGCGTGTGGGGTCGATGTATTTTTCCTTTATCGCCCTGTCAAGGGTCTGTTCAGAGATATTGCACATTTTGGCGCCTCCTAAATCGTGAAGTCAAGCCGCTCGAGGGCTGCACCGAGGGCATCGACGAACTCGAAGCCGTGAGGTCTGCCCCTGAACACCGTTTCGCCGTCCCTGAATGCGAAAAGCGCAGTCAGCGGCAGCGGCTGCCAGATGTTAGAGTCGAGAGGAACTGTGGAGATAAGCGTTCCGCCCTGCCTGCTGTAGTAAAGCGTGTTTTTCATGTTCACATGGGCGTAGAGCAGTTCACCGTCATATATAATAAGGTTGAGCTTGTTGCGGTAGGCGATCGACGCCACAGCCTCCTCCAGCACCGAAAAGCGCTCACGAGCCGTCAGCGGTGCGCCCTTTTTCTCTGCCGCTTCGTTTATCAGGTCAAGGAAATACAGCAGCACCCGTTCGCTGTCCGTGCTCCCCTGCTGAAGCTTCTTGTACTTCATCAGCTCGAGGCCGTTGAAGATCGTGCCGTTGTGGATAAGCGTCCACTGTCTGCCGCTGCTGTCCGTTCCCGTAAAGGGGTGGCAGTTCTCGGGGGCGATGCTGCCGATGGTGGCTCTGCGGATATGGGCAAGCAGCCGCCTGCTCTTCACTCCCCTGCCAAGCAGCTCGGGGACGAGCCTGCTGCGGTAGGCAGCCACGGGCTCGGTCACTATCTCGGGGCGGCTGCCCGAGAGCTCCGCAAGTCCCCAGCCGTTGGGGTGGTCTATACTATGGTCAAAGAATTCCTTCAGCAGGGCGGTAAGATCGCGCTCCGCCGCTGACGAAAAACCGAATAATTCGCACATGATCCTGCTCCTTTTCTGTAATATGCTGCTCACAGACGCGGCACATTCGCTCGCAGGCGCATATTCTGTTTTCAAGAGCGTTCCTTTTCATGGCTTGTTCCCTTCTCTGCTTTTTGTCAATAAAGCCTACCAAGTCAATAGGCTTTATATGTATACTACCATATAATTCCTACTTTGTCAATAGGTTTTACGAAATTTCAGCCCCTTTCGGGCCGCTTTGCGGGGCGCATCTGTGTTATTTTACAAATTATCAGAATATTGCACCGCCGTGTTTGTTTATATTAATGAATTGTTCTAAAATCATACGATTTTTATTGACAAATAGTATTATACGCGATATAATATTGTTGTAAACAAAATATTGGATAAACCAATAGCAAAGGAGGAGGCAACGTGGGAGTATTCTTACGGTACATTCGGCGGAGCATGCTGGAGAAGAAAGGCAGGTTCATACTGCTGATAATCTCCATCATGATCTGTACAGCGCTGCTGATCGTCAGCCTGGGTCTGATAGATGTAATAATCTACAGCTACACAGAGCCCATGAAGAGCGCGGCCGAAGGGCAGGACGTCCATTTCTTTTCAAACACCGAGGACGTGTATTTCTCGGAGGAGGACTTTGACGCCAGCGGCTTCACCAACCTTAAAGGCGAGCTTTCAAACATCGGCGTCATCAACGAGAACGACGAGATCAGCTACATCAGTCTGAGGGCAAGAAAGAGCTATGACGGCGAGATGATCGAGGGCAAGCTCGAAAACGTGAACGAACCGCAGTGCCTTATCTCGGATCGTATCGCCAAGGACAGAGACCTGGAGATCGGCGGCAAGCTGACGGTCGCTGTCAGCGGCGAACCGACAGAGTTCACGGTGGTCGGCATCACGGCCAATCAGGGCTGCTTCTACAACGACCAGAGCACAGGCTTCACGATCGTAGTTCCATACGATTACCTTAACGCCAAGCTTGACGCAGGCGGCAGGTACAACAGAATGACCGCCCGCACGGACGGCACACCCTCGGACAAGGCCAAGGAATTCAACGAGAAGAACGAGCGCGTAAAGGCTGCCGCTCTCATCGAGGACGACCTTGCGGAAGGCACAGAGACGATCACTATCCCTCTGTATCTCATGCTGACGATCGTCTGCATAGTCTGCGTCATCATCATCAACGGCGTGTTCAAGCTGATAATCACCGAGCGCATAACCGTCATCGGAACGTTCATGAGCCAGGGCGCAACAAAGAAAAAGATCGAGCGCATACTGCTCTGCGAGGCTCTGCTCTACGGTCTTTCGGGAGCTGCTGTGGGCGTTGCGGTCGGAGAGGTCGCGCTGGTGTTTGTAACGCGCTACTTCTCGCCGCTCAAGGATTACGGCATCTACGTTCCCTACAAGTTCAATATCGGACACATGATCGCGGCGGTCATCTTTGCTGTTGCGCTGTCGGTCATCTCGGCGTGGTCGCCTGTCCGCAGGATCAGGAAAATGCAGGTCAAGGACGTTATCCTCGACCGCTTCGAGGACAAGGTAAGGCGCGGCAGGATCCGCTTCATAGTCGGACTTCTGCTGCTGGGCATCTGCTTCGCAGGCTTTATCTCGAACACCGAGCTTTCGCTGGGCGGCAGCATAATGTTCATGCTGCTCGGCTTCCTTGGAATGGTAATGGCCTCCCGCAAGCTTATCAAGCTGATCGCAGACGGTCTCAGCCGCCTGCTCCGCGGAAACACCACAGCCTATCTTGCAATGAACAACATCAAGAGCTCGAAGCTGCTGCGCGGCAACGTAACGCTTATGATGATCTCGCTGTCGGCTGTGCTCATGATCGCCTCTATCGGCGACACGATGGAGACCGTGGTAGTAGAGGCCTACGACACGATGCACTGCGACTATGAGATAATGAACATCATCGACAACGCCTCGGACGTCACCACGACCGACATGATACTTGACAGGCTGCAAAAGGTCGATGGCATCGACAAGAGCTCGATCAACCCGGTCTATGCGGCTCAGGCGAAGATAGGTAACGAATATGTGATCGTTCAGGCAGGCGACCCCGACAAGTACGCCGATTATATGCGGTATCTGGAGCTTACCACCGAAAAGTACATCGACGCCTTCAACGCCTACAAGAATGCCGACGACAAGGCGATAATCCTCTCGCTGGCAATGTCGAAGAAGCTCGACCTCAAGGAGGACGACACCGCCGAGGTCGAGATCGACGGCAAGAAGGAGAGCTTCCGCGTCGCGGGCATCGTGGACGCGAAGCTTCTCAACGGCGGCCAGATCCTGCTGATGAAGCCCGAGGACCTTAAAAAGACCTACAACGTCCGCGAGGCAAACTCGATAACCTTCCTGCTTGAAAAGGGCGCCGACGCCGAGGCTGTTGAGGCCAAGTTCAAAAAGCCCATCGCCGACCTCGGTGCAACGTTCATGACCATTGACGAGGAGAGGGAACAGAACGTTGAGGCAAACGCAGTCGTCATCGACCTGCTTGCGGTATTCTCCTTCCTTGCACTTTGCATCTCGTCCATAGGCATATTCAACAACATCACGATCTGCTTTGCACAGCGCCGCCGCGAATTCGCCGTGATGGCTTCGGTCGGCATGAACAAGAAAAAGCGCCGCTCGCTGGTGCTTATCGAGAGCCTGTTCTGCACCCTGCTGAGCATTGCGGCCTCGATACCCTTCACGGTAATGATCTGCGGTCTGGTGACCAAGATGATGCTTGCAAACAGCACACCGATGGAGATACACTACTCCTGGAGCCAGACTCCCGCCTACATCGCGGTGCTTGCGGCAGTTATCTTCATAGCCTCGATCTCGACCATGAGAAAGAGCTCGAAGCTGAGCGTTGTTCAGGAACTGAAATACGAATAAACGGAGGAGACAAAAATGAGTGTTATAGAAGCAGTAAACGTAAACAGAATGTTCCAGAACGGCAAGGAGACCGCCCACGTTCTGAAAGACATAAACCTTACGGTGGAGGAGGGCGAGTTCATCTCGATAATGGGGCCCTCGGGCGGCGGAAAATCCACCCTGCTGTACCTGCTGGGCGGTCTTGATATGCCGTCCTCTGGCACGGTGTCCTTAAACGGCACCGACCTTGCAAGCCTCAAGGACAAGGAGCTTTGCAGAATGAGAGGCGAAGATGTAGGCTTTGTGTTCCAGTTCTACAACCTTGTGCCCAACCTGAACGTTGAGGATAATATTTCGCTCCCGCTGATGATAAGCGGCAAGAGCCGCTCGGACTACAAGCAGAAGCTTGACGAGTGCCTTGAGATAATCGGCATGACCGACAAGCGCAAGCTGACTCCCCGAGAGCTTTCGGGCGGTCAGCAGCAGCGTGTTGCTATCGCAAGGGCGCTGGTCTTCGACCCCAAGATAATCTTTCTTGACGAGCCCATCGGAAACCTTGACACCAAGACGGGCATGAAGATCATGGAGCTTTTCCGCGAGATCAACCAAAAGTACAAAAAGACCATCGTTCAGGTAACACATTCCGAGGCCGCAGCAAAGTTCGGCACCAAGCTCGTGAAGCTTGTGGACGGCGAGATCGTTTCTCAGGAAGCGCTGTAACGCTCCGCTTTTAGGGAAAAAAGACAAGGCCATTCGCTCAAAGCTGTCTGCTTTTGGCGAATGGCCTTTATTATTCTTGTTGTTTATTGCTTCAGCGAAGCGTTATCGTCTTTCCGTCGCAGCGGAGCGTGACGGGTGCTTCGCGGGTCAGGTAGGTCACGGCGCCTGCATCGGAGAGCATATTAAGCACCCGCGGGTCCTCGGGCTCGCTGTCGGAGCTGGTGATGATCGCGATGCGTGGCGAGACGCTCTGTATAAATGCCGCCAGCCGCGGCTGGTAGTGCCCGTGGTAAGGTACTTTCAACAGGTCGTAGTGGCCGGTGTTTCCTGCAATGAACTCCGAGAGGCGCATATCCTCGGCGTCGCCGGCAAAGAGCATCGAGCACTCGCCGTAGGTCACAGCCGTTATCAGCGAGGAATTATTGCTGGGAGAATCGGAGTAGGTCTGCTTCTGCGGCGGATAGATGACGAACTCGGCTCCGCCCAGCACAACGCTCTGCGGCTTGGACGGCTGTACGGGGTCGATGCCCTTTTCGCGGAGCTGCTCAGTGTACTTGCGGTACTCGTCGCTGTCCTTGGGGCAGTTGCTGTGGACGACCTGCGCGACCTCGACCTCTTTCAGCACCTTTGCGGCGCCGCCGACGTGGTCCTTGTCGAAGTGAGTTATCAGCAGCATATCCAGCTTCGGTATGCCGTTTGCCTTCATGTATGAGACTATCTCCTTGCCGAAGCCGCTCTCGCCGCAGTCGATGAGGACGGCAAATGCGTGGCTGTAGATCAGGGTGGCGTCGGCCTTGCCTGCCTTGAAGCTGTGGACGGTAAGCTCATCGTGCTTGTCGGGAGGCGGCGGAACGGTCCCGTCACCCGTGACGGTCTCATTGCCCTCGGCGCGGCTCTCGGCCTTGTTGATCGAGCAGGAGCCGAGCACCAGCGCAAGTAACAGCAAAAGCCATACAACAGCGAATCTGCGCTTCACTATCCTCACCTCCGTTTGGTTTTTATCCCTATGAGAATTTTATAACATATTTTGGGAGAAATGTCAACAAGGCGCTGCGGCCGCGGAGCGGTCGTCACAATTTGTAAAAGAAATGCAACATTTCTGTGTCACTCTTGAAATCCTCCCCGAAATATGGTAATATTAAAATGAATAAGAACACGTTTTTCGGCAGCGTCCGTGGGCGCTGCCTCTCCGACTTTGAAAGGAGGACGCCCGAACCCGTCACTCGGGCAAGCAATAGTTATGAAAATATTAAAGAAGCTCGCGGTCTCGCTGACCGCAGCAGCCCTCGCGGCAGCGGCATTTATTTCGCCGCTCTCGCCGACAGAGAACGCCGTCAAGGCCTCGGCTGCCAGCACCAAGACGGCCAAGGAGATCACCGCCGAAATGGGTATCGGCTGGAACCTCGGCAACACCCTTGACACCACAAACTGCTCCTGGCTCTCGAACGACCTTGACTATGAGACAGGCTGGGGCAACCCCAAGACCACAAAGGCGCTTATCGACAAGGTAGCAGCGCTGGGCTTTTCGTCTATCCGCATACCCGTGTCCTGGCACGACCACGTTGATTCCTCGAACAAGATCAACTCCGCGTGGATGAACCGCGTCAAGACTATCGTGGACTACGCTATGGACAACGGCCTCTATGTCATCATCAATATCCACCACGACAACGAGATACAGTACGGCAAGAAGAATTTCTTCTTCCCCTCCACCACCTATCTCTCCACCTCAAAGAGCTATGTCTCAACAATCTGGAAGCAGATCGCGACGACCTTCAAGAGCTACGACCAGCACCTGATCTTCGAGACGCTCAACGAGCCCCGACTCATCGGCGACAACAACGAGTGGTGGTTCACGAAGTCCTCTCCGCAGGCCAATGTAAAGGACGCCATCTCCTGCATCAACACCCTGAACCAGACCGCCGTTGACACAATAAGAGCCACAGGCGGCAACAACAAGACGCGCCTTATCATGTGTCCCGGCTATGACGCCTCTGTTGACGGCGCAACGGTGTCCACCTTCAAGCTGCCCACCGACAGCTCGAAGATGGTCGCGGTCTCGATACACGCCTACTCGCCCTATAACTTTGCGATGAACTACTCGGGCGGCACATCGAGCTACAGCTCCGATATGCAGACTGAGCTCAAGAACATATTCAGCACTATCAACACCTCTCTTGTGAAGAAGAACATTCCAGTTGTTATCGGCGAGTTCGGCGCAACAGACAAGAACAACACCTCCGAAAGAGTCAAGTGGGCAAAGGACTACACCGCGAAGGCTGCGGCTCTCGGGATCCCCTGCCTGGTATGGGACAACAACGTCTACGGCACGGGCGACGAGAAGTTCGGCCTCATCAAGCGCGACACCCGCACCGTCGCAAACCAGACCTACTTGAACGCACTGATGTCAAACGCCAAGATCGGCTCGATCGCGGACGCGACCGTCAGCATAAAGTACGACTCCTACACCTATACGGGCTCGGCGATAAAGCCCGACAACCGCAACGGCAAGAACGAGTTCACCGTAAAGTATAACGGCAAGACCCTGACACGCGGCACCGACTACACGGTCTCCTACAAGAACAACACCAAGGTCGGCGTTGCAACTGCCACAGTCAGCGGCAAGGGCCGCTACTCGGGCAGCAAGAGCACGACCTTCATCATCAAGCCGAAGAAGAACGCCGTCACCGCTCTCAAGCCCTATATCACAAGTGAAAAGGACGGCCTGATCGTTTACTGGAACAAGGACACCTCGGCCACGGGCTATCAGGTGCGCTATTCCAAGTCTGCGGACTTCGCGACCTCGAACAGCACCACTGTCACCGACCTTGACAAGACCTATGTTTACCTGACAAACAAGCCGCAGGCTGGCGAGACCTGGTATGTGAAGGTGCGCTCGTTCTACACCAAGGACGGCAAGACGACCTCGACCCGCTACGGCAACTACAGCGACGTACAGTCGATCAAGATCGAGAACGACATCACAAAGCTCGGCTCGGTGCTCCCCTACTCCGCCTACACCTACACAGGCTCGGCCATAAAGCCCGTGAAGATCATGAATGCGGGCACACAGCTTGTTGAAGGCACCGACTACAGCGTGACCTACACGAACAACACCAAGGTCGGCGTCGCCACCGCAAAGATCACCGCAAAGGGCAGATACAAGGGCTCTGTCACCAAGACCTTTGTCGTAAAGCCCGAAAAGAACGTTATCAAGTCGCTTACCGCCTCCTCGGGAGCCTTCAAGCTCAGCTGGACAAAGGGCACTGAGGGCACCGTCGGCTATCAGGTGCTCTACAGCAGGAACAAGGCGGCTCTCGAGCCTGCCACCGGCGAAGTCGAGAGCACGAACGCCGCAAAGTACGTTCACAGCTACACCTCGACTGACCTCTCCGATCTTTCCGAGAGTTTCTCAAAGATACCCAACTCCGGCGAAACCTGGTATGTAAAGGTGCGCTCCTTCTACACAAAGGACGGCAAGACGACCTCGACCCGCTACGGCAACTACAGCGAGATCAAGAGCATCACAATAAAGTAAAACCGCACAAAAATAACGCCTCCTGTTTCGGCAGGAGGCGTTTTCTTGTCTTATCAGTTTTATCAGTCTTATCACATAACGGGCTCGTATTCGATCCTTATCTCGGGGAGCGTCTCTATCGTCTGATAGGCGTTCATCAGGCCGTCCTCCAGCGAGAGGTCGTTCTCGCCGCTGGCGGGGGGAGCAAATATCCTCAGCGTCAGGTCTGCTGCATCGTCGAGGGGCTTCTCGAAGAAATAGCTCATCAGGTCGATGCACTTTGCCTTGGGCGATTTGTAGAACCACTTGCCGTCAAGCTCGATCATCAGGTTCGACTCGTCCTTGAAGTAGAGCTCGCAGAAGTGAGGTGTGCCCTCAAAGTGCAGGGGGATCTCGATGCCCTCGGCGTCCTCGGCGCCGCCCCAGCGGAGCTTAACGGGAAGGCTCAGCTCCTCGCCGACGGTCATTTTCGGCTTAAAGAAATCGTCGTGGATTATCTCCTTATAGGTCTGCATCACGGGCTGCTCAACGCCGCAGTCGGGATAGTTGGGATCCTCGATCTCGAGTCCCAGCCTGCCTCTGTCGCGGAACTGGTAGAAGGTGAAGCCCGAGAACCACTCCTCGGGGTCATATTTCAGCAGGTCGCAGAAGGTCTTTACCATCTCGGCCTGATCGAAGGGGCCTGTAACATCGCCGTCGGCGTTGAACTCGCTCATCACCATAGGCTTTGCGACGCCGCCGTTGATCTCCTTGAAGCGCCTGTAGCTCATCTTTGTCAGGGCGTAGGTGTCGGCGACCTTGCTCCTGCCGAAGCTCTTGTTCTCGGCGTCCTTCTTTGCAACGTCATAGGGCCAGCCCCAGTGGAGCGCCATATACTTATCCACCGACCAGATATCGGTCTCGCGGACAGCCTGAGCGAACTCCTTCTCCATGATTATCTCTGTGGCGTTAAGATCCTCTATGCCGCCGATGCAGAGGATAGTGGAAACGTTAGGTGCGTGCTCCTTGAGTATCTTATTGAAGCGGCAGTAGAAATCCGCAACGCCCTGATATGTAGTGCGCTTTGTGAAGGAGAACCAGTTTCCCGTGGCCTCGTGGTTCACTCTCAGCAGCAGCCTGCCGAAGGGTCTGAGGTCCTTGGCTATCGCCACAAGGTGCTCGTCGGAAACATTGGGGTCGATGGTAAGCGTGAGGGTAACGTCCTGCCCGTGGCGGCGGACGTCACGCATACAGGTAAATGGCTCGTCGTCTGTGGTGCCGCCGAGGCCTCCCTTATATGTGAAGTAGTCGTCGTAGGGGTAGTCCCACTGGAACGACACCTCTGCGTCCTTCATCACCTCGGAGATCCTGCCGGGGAACTGCTCGTCAAGGGGGTAGTAGCAATACATGAGCGAGATACTTCTGTGCGGTCTTCCGAGCTTATGGAGGATATAGTCCTGATTGACATACTCTCCTCTTTCGCTGCCGTCGCCAAGGTCAACTGCACATTTCGCCTTTCCCATGTGTACGGAATAAGCCTTATACTCTGCCATTTGATCCCGTCCTTTCCTGTTAGTTTACGATTATTTCATTAAGCTCATCAAAGATGAGCGCGATGTCCCGGAACATTTCGTTTGCCTCGTCGGTCTCGGGCTTCTGCTCTGTATATATGCAAAGCACAAAGGGGCTGGCGGCGTAGCAGATCGCGCAGTCGCTGTAGGACGAGGTCTCGAAGTCCGTGCCGAACTTCTGGGCAACGGTATATTTCTTTCCGAGGGCGGCGCCTATCTGCATATTGAACTCTGCCCTGGACATAAGGTCAACGAGCATCTTGCCGTTTTCGTTCTCCTCGGCGAAGTTATAGATATCCCTGTAAGAGCGCCTCATATCGTCGGGGGTACACTTGGTGAAGATATAGGGGTCATAGAGGAAATAGTTTGCGCCGATGCGGTACTGCATATTATTGAAGACCTGTCTGCCGTAGCGGTCAACGAGGTTGTTATACGCGGTATTATCGCTCAGAAGAATGGTATTCTCTATAAGCTTTTTAACGCTGTACTGCTTGCCCTTGTCATCGAAATAGAGCTGGTCGCCCTCGGGTGTATCGCCTGTCCAGATGGTGCCGATGGTTATCATCTCGTCCATATCGACGCCCTGCTCGAGTATCGACTTGACGTAGGGTGCTTTGACGGTGCTGCACGTCCAGTACGAATTCGAGGCGTTAAAGCTTATGATGACGCCCGTGTCCATATTTTCATACGAGAAGCCAAGCTTCGAGCCGAACTTGGAGGTGTACTCCTTCAGTCTGTCGAGGCATTTCTGGAGCCTTTCGTTAGAGGTGACCTGATGTATCTCCGAGAACCAGACGGGGCTGGCGGCGATGACATTATTATCCACGGGGACGGGGTCGGGGCGTTTGGTTGTTGTAGTTGTTGTGGTGGTGCTTTCGGTGGGGACGGTAGTCACTGTAGGCTCGGTGCTCGTATCGTCGGAGCTCTTGGTGGTCGTATCGTCGGAGCTCTCGGGCGGGACGGTGGTACTCTGTGTCACTACCTCGGTATTTGCGGGTGCTGCCGAGACCGCGTCGGTCTCCCGCGAGCGCTGGATATTCTTGCCGCAGCCGACTATCCCGAAGGCAAGCAAAGCGGCGCAGCAGCAAGCTAAAATTTTCTTTTTCATTCTCTCTCCTACTGGGCAACAGCCCGTCAAAATAATTAAAGAATACTACCTAATATTACCACAAAACCGCTCCAAAGTCAAGACCCGGGCGCGGGTTCGCAATTCGCGCACTCGCTCGCAGGCTCGCTTACAAATTGTGGCGGTCGTACAACGGCTCACGCGAACCGACATAGTGCGATAGGGTAAAGCCTTAAGGCAATACCGCACAACCATTGTGCGGTATTGCCTTAATATTCTTTCATTCGAGGTTTACGAAGGCGGAGGGGTTCAGGTAGTTGCCGTTATATCTTATCTCGAAATGGAGGTGGTCACCTGTAGAGAAGCCTGTCGAGCCCATAAGGCCGATGAGGTCGCCCTCGTTGACGTGGTCGCCGGGTTCGACGTCTACCTCTGTGAGGTGTCCGTAGAGGGTAAGGAAGCCGTTGCCGTGGTCGATTATGATATAGTTTCCATAGCCGCCTCCGCAGCCGCAGGACTCGCTCTTGCCGTAGTCATGCGGGCATGAGGTATTTGTTCTTAGGACGGTGCCGCTTTCCGAGGCGACGACCTTATCATACTTATCCCCCGAGATATCAATGCCGTGGTGGTATCTGCCCCATCTTGCGCCGACGCCGTAGGAGATATAATACACTCCGGGTGCGGGCCATGCGAAGGTATAGCGGCACTCCTCTTTGGAGATAGTTTCGCCGTTATCGACACGGGCGCTGATGCCGCTTCGCAGCTCCGAGAGCTTTGCGGAGGCGGCGGCTTCGGCGGCTTCTCTTTGTTTATCCTCGTCGGAGTCGCCGTAGTCCGATTTAAGGATATCCGAGAGCTCCTCCTCGAAGGACTTACGCTCGGCGGCGTAGGCCTCGTTCTGCATATCAAGGTTCTCGACCTGATCCTGCATTGCGGCTTTGGCCTCATCGGACTCGGAGAGCAGCTTATCAAGGTCTGCCTTCTCCTTATTGAGCTGGGCGAGGCGGCTGTCGTAGTCGGCCTGCTCGGCGTCAAGCTGCTTTCGGATAGTTTCGAGCTGTTTTTTCTCCTCGTTCAGCTTGTCGATGAAGGTATTATCGTACTCTGTGACCCTCTCGATCATATCCATACGCATGAGTATATCATAGATATCGGCGGAGCCGAGCAGCACGTCGAGGTAGTTATTATCCCCTGCGAGATAGAGGGCTCTGATGCGTTTTTTATAGCCGTCGATGCGTTTGTCTATCTCCTGCTGCTTGGCCTCGAGGCCGCGTTTATTTGCGCTTATGCTGAACTCCAGCCTTGTCATATAGGAATTTATGACGTCGATCTTCTCGTTGACGGTTTTGACCTTTTCTTTTATGGCCTTTGCGCGTTCCTTTTCGTCCTTGATGTCGTCCGAGAGGTCCTTGAGCTGCTGGTCGAGGGCTTCCTGCATTTCATTAAGCTCGTCGAGCTTTTGGGTATATGGCGAGACATCGAGGGCTTCGGAGCCTGCGGTGGTGCCGCTGTTTTCCTGCTGCGGCTGAGAAGTCGGGGGGTTATCGTCGTTACCGTCGGGCTCGTTTGCGGGCTGGGGTATCTCCTGCCCGTCGTCGGTGTTCTCCTCTGGATAGTCGTACTCGTCGGGGGTCTCGGGCTCTTCGGGAGCTTCGGGTTCTTCGGGCTGTTCCTGTTGCTCCTGCTGCTCATGATCGGG
>CAMNBY010000284.1 GCA_946533615.1 uncultured Clostridia bacterium | reverse complement strand
CGCAAAAAGCTGGACTTTGACAAGTCGGGCAGAAACATCATCAAGACGGTATGGGGACGGGGTTACAAGATATGAAGAAAGAGCCTGTTTTCCTGATCGGCGGTATCCTGACGGGACTTCTTGCGGCAACGCCGTTCCTGTCGCTGGGTTCTGCCTGCGTGAGCATTTATAACAGCCGCCTGCTTATGATACCCTTTGTTTTGGCGGCAATAGGGGTGTTTGCACTGATACAGTTTATCGTGTCAAGAAAGCGTTTTCAGACGCTGAAAAACTTTTATCTGCTCTCTGCGGTGCTGGCATTCGGCTCGCTGATCGTGCTGACAAGAATTGTGCTTGGTGTGGGCGAGGGGCTTATCACAAAGCTGGCAAAGTATTTTTCAGATGAGCAGAACAGCGTGTTCGGGCTTATCGTTTTATACGGTATTCTGCTTATCAGCATCATTATTTTTGTTGCGATATTCGGGCTGATAACAAAGCACAAGTCGGAGTATATCGGAAAGATCTCCGATGATGTCAGCAGGATAGCTGAAAACGGTGCTGATATTCACGTTGAGGAAAAGGGCAATGACGAGCTGACAGTTTTGAGCCGAAGCATCAACCAGATGAATGCAGATCTGCAGGAAAACAAGCTCCGTCAGCAGAAAGCCGAACGGCAGAAGAACGAACTGATCTCAAATGTATCCCACGACCTGCGAAGTCCGCTGACATCTATCATGGGCTATGTTCAGCTTTTGAAAGGTTACAGCGACCGCAATGACGAGAAGTTTTCCGAGTATATCGAGGTCACTGACAGGCGGTTAAAGGGGCTTAATGGGCTGATAAACGAGCTGTTTGAACTGACGAAAATGGATTCGCCCGATTTCCGTCTCAATACCGAGCAGGGCGATGTGACGGAGTTTATCAAGCAATTCGGCTATGAAATGAAAGCCCTGTTACAGCAGAACAGTCTGAATCTTGAAATTCGCATTGATGATGAGCCGTTCATCACAAAAGTGGACTTTGACAGGCTTGCAAGGGTCATGGAAAACCTCTTTGCGAACGTGATAAAATATGCCGAGCCGCACACCGATGTAAGGCTTGAAAGCAAGGTCGGCTCTGACAGCGTCAGCATTTCGCTGTCCAACACGATCCGCAAAGGGGCAGAGGTCAGCACAGAGGATATGTTTGACCGCTTTTACCGTGATGACCATTCAAGGACAGACACCGACAGCGCAGGTCTTGGGCTTGCGATAGCAAAGAAGATCGTGGAACTTCACGGTGGAGAGATCTCGGCAAAGGCTGACAATAACGTGATAACTGTGACTGTCGTGTTGATAAAATAACATAGTATAAAAACGGAGCGTCCGCCATTTTGGCAACGCTCCGTTCTTGATTATTCGTCAAGACAACCATAACTGACTTAGCTCCTTTTAATACTATATTAGTTCTCTTTTTTGCAACTGCCGTTTTTGTGGTGTCAAATCACCATACCGAATGCTCAAAGTCCTTGAAAATAGGGGGATTTTAATCTAAAGATTTCAGCGTTGAGAAAACAAAAGCACCAACATCTTCACTATGACGATGCTCCTGTGATTCGTTGTATTGTCAGTTAGATTATTGTGCTATTAGAATATTTCTTGTAATACTACCCATCTTTTGACAAGATGCTGGATCTTTACTATTATATCGAATATGGCTGCGGTGGATGGGGTGTGTCCTTTTGGGGTGGTGACAGTCGTTCCGATGACCGAATGGCCTAAAGCACTCGACACAGCTGCCGGGTCAACACCCTCATTGATGAGGGAACTAGCGTAGAAGTGTCGCAGGGAGTGTATGTCGCAGAACCTGAAATCATGCCTCTTGCAGAAGGTCTTGAACCAGCTGTAGGGCGTGGTGTGGTACATCGGTAGACCGTTCTCCTTCACGAACAGTCTGTCTGTTTCTATCCACTTGCTGCCCATCAGCGTCTTGAAGCTGTCCTGCTCGGCTTTGTACTCTCTGAGCAAGTCCATTACATGGTCTGGAAATTTCAGAGAACGCTGTGACTTCTTCGTCTTGGTGGTGTCGGTGTAAGTGCCCTTATTTGCGGTGTAGTTCGATGTCCGCTTGACGCTTATAACGTTGTTATCGAAATCCACGTCTTTCCACTCCAGCCCTAACAGCTCGCCACGTCGGAAACCGCTATAGATAGCAAGGGTGAAGAAGACCTTGTACTTCATCGGGGCTTCCTCCAAAAGCTCAAACAACTGCTCGACCTCTTCAAGAGTGTAGATCTCCTTCTCCTTTTTCTCGCCCTTCGGCACGCTGACCTTCAACTCCTGTTTTGACATCTAAAACGGCAAATGTCATCTTCGGTTTTGCCTTAAAAAATTACGGCTTCAGGGCAACAAAAAAAGCGCGTAAATACGCGCTTTTCGCGGCGGACATCTTTTTCGTTCGCCATATATGGTGGGAGAGGATGGATTCGAACCATCGAAGCTAGAAGCAACAGATTTACAGTCTGCCCCCTTTGGCCACTCGGGAACTCTCCCATATTCTATTGAAAGTTGATGGAGCTGGTGGACGGACTCGAACCCCCGACCTGCTGATTACAAATCAGCTGCTCTACCAACTGAGCTACACCAGCATGATTGATGTGTCACAACATTAGATATTATAACATATTCAGAGCGGCTTGTCAAGAGGTTTTTGAAAAAATTTTTTGAGGACGCACAAAACAAAGAAAAAGCGGCACACCAAAAGCGTGCCGCCGTATAAAGCTTTCTCAGTTATACTTCATGAACGTGAGCAGGCCGCCGAACATTCCCACAACGGAATACAGTATCACGATGCCCGCGATTATGTCGATTATCACGCCGAGAACAGGCACCCAGCCCAGCGCGAAGATTAGCAGTATCGCAAGTATTATGGCGCCCAGATAAATTCCAGTGAGCTGCAAAAGCTCCTTGACGCCGCCGTTCTTGATCTCGTTGAGCGGGAAGATGTCGGTGAACTCGATGTCGCTGAAATCTCTTTCCTTTACCTTTTTAACAACTCTGTCTATGTAATACATGATAAGCACCCCCGTTATTAAGGCTCGTTTTGCCTCTGTTATGATTATACTACAAAAAATCAAAAAATGAAACAGTTTTTTAAAAGTTTGTGAACTGTGTATAAAGCGGGCTTTTGTATTTGTACATTTCATACAAACAATTCCCGCCGAGGCGGCGGCGCAGCGCTTGAAATTTCGCGGATAACGTGGTAGTATAGTTATTAGATTAAAACACCAAGGAGGCAGCGCAGATGGTATACACTGTAACATTCAATCCCGCGATCGACTATGTGGTGCACACGGGCACGATGAAGCTTGGCGAGGTGAACCGCTCGGCATCGGAGGAGATGTACTTCGGCGGAAAGGGCATCAATGTTTCCGCCGTGCTCAAAGAGCTCGGCATCAGCTCGAGGGCGCTGGGCTTCACCGCAGGCTTCACAGGCGAGGCGATCGAGAACGGCATAAGAGCCATGGGCATCGAGTCGGATTTTGTAAGGCTTGAAAGCGGCAGCTCGCGCATAAACGTAAAGATCAAGGCCGACGAGGAGACCGAGCTCAACGGTCAGGGGCCGCACATAGACGACTCAGCACTTGAAGAGCTTTTCAAAAAGCTTGACAGGCTGACGGACGGGGACATACTGGTGCTTGCGGGCAGCATACCCTCAAGCCTCCCCTCCGATATCTACGAGCGGATAATGCAGCGCCTCTCGGACAGGAAGATACGCACCGTTGTGGACGCCACAAAGGATCTTCTGCTGAATGTGCTTAAATACAAGCCATTCCTGATAAAGCCCAACGACCGCGAGCTCGGCGAGATGTTCGGGGTCAGGCTCGGCAGCGACGGCGAGATAGAGCAGTACGCCCGAAGGCTTCGGGAGCTGGGCGCCGTGAACGTGCTTGTCTCGATGGCAGGCGACGGAGCAATACTGATAGACGAAAACGGCGTGACCCACCGCTGCGGGGTCTGCAAGGGCGAGGTCAGGAACTCCGTCGGCGCCGGCGACTCGATGGTGGCAGGCTTTATCGCAGGCTCGCTTGAAGGCGACTACGAATACGCCCTCAGGCTCGGCACCGCCGCAGGAGGCGCAACAGCCTTTTCGGACGGGCTGGCGACAAGGGAGAAAATAGACGAGCTCCTGCGGCAGCTGCTGTAGGCTTCTATATCCCCCCCGGCAACAAGAAGAAGCGATCGGCCGCCCCGAGCCTTCGGTCATACCCGATATTTTTCCTGCAAATAACAGGAAAGCTATTGAAATATCGGGCGGAGCGTGCTATAATTATACCGTTGCGCCAATGACCGAACGAAGGGAGTGAGAGAAATGAACAAGGCTTTGAGGCTGCTTCGGCATGAGCCTATGCTGACGGTGTCGGCAGCGGCAGCCATAGCGGCGCTGTTCATCACGCCTCCAAGCGCTTCCCTGCTGCGTGACATCGACTGGCACACCCTCGGCACCCTGATGATGATGCTCTGTGTGCTGGAGGGCTTCAAGCAGGAGAACGTGCTTGACCCGCTGGTGCGGCTCTCACTTAGAACAAGATCCATGACCGGGCTCTCGCTGTTTTACATCTTCGGGGTGTTCTTTTCGTCAATGTTCGTCACAAACGATGTCTCGCTGATGATCTTCGTGCCGCTGACGATCCTGACCTTCCGCGGAGGCGGCAAGGAGCAATACATCCTGCCCGTGATAACTATGGAGAACATTGCCGCCGTAAGAGGCTCGCTGCTGACTCCCTTCGGAAGTCCGCAGAACCTCTTCCTCTACAGCCGATACGGCATAAGCGCAGGGCGGTTCATGCTGCATATGCTGCCGCTGTGTGTCGGGTCGGCGGTGCTGCTGGTGATCTTTGTGCTGGTGCTTTACCGTCACGGCCTGCACGAGAAGATAGACTTCGACCGCTCTCAGCTGAGCGCAGACGCAGGCAGCAAGAGCGGACTGTATCTCGCGCTGTTCCTGCTGGTGATAATCACGATCGTCAGCCGCACGGACTACTGGTGGGCGGCTGTTATCATCGTGCTCGCAGCCATCGCTGCGGCTGACAGGCGGCTGTTCCTGAAGGTGGACTATGTGCTTCTGTTCACCTTCCTGTTCTTCTTTGTTTTCTCCTCGTCGATCGCCGCAAACAGCCGCATCGCCGACTTCCTGAGCCGCGCTGTGGCAGGCCGGGAATACTGGTGTGCCATCGGCCTAAGCCAGCTCATCTCCAACGTTCCTGCCTCGATCGTGCTCTACCCGTTCTCCCACAGCAACGCGGGCCTGATCTACGGCGCCGACACCGCCGGGCTCTGCTCGCTCATCGGGTCGCTTGCTTCGGTGATAAACTATCGCATCTATGTCCGCGAATACCCCGGCCAGGGCAAAAGGTTCATCAAGGTCTTCACCCTTATCAGCTGGGCGTTCTTCGCGATCGTCGTGATCCCCGGGTTCCTGCTCTCCTCCTGGAAGATGTGAGAGCTCACGGGTATAACAAAAACGGTATCTCATTCCCAAAGGGGGAACGGGATACCGTTTTTGCTTACTTGGTCTTTATTGTTTTCACCGAGCTGAAATTGCCGTACTTTTTGCCGCCGACGGTGACGTATGCCCTGTACTTGACATACCATGTCTCGCCCGACGCAGGCTTTGAGGAGAAGTTTGCGCTCGTGGTGGTGTTCTTCGATACGTTGTAGGTGTATACACCGCTCTTGAAGCTCTTGTCCTTCGAGTAGACGATCTCGTAGCCCGTGGCAGAGGTGTTCTTTGTCCAGCTCGCCCTGAAGGCGCCCTTGCCAGCCGTCAGTGTCAGGGTGCCGGGCTTGGGCTTGATGACGAAGGTCTTGGTGATCGTGCCCTGATAGTCGCCCTTGCCGCTTATCTTTATCGTTGCCTTGCCGACCTTGATGTTGTCGGTATAGGTCACTGTGTAGTCAGCGGACGAGAGCTTTTTGCCGTCGCTGTCCTTAACGGTCACGGCAGGCTTGATCTCCTTGCCCGTGTAGGTGTAGCTGGCGTAGGGGATAGAGGCCTTGCTCACATTGCCCTTGACGGTAATGCTCGCGGCGGCGGAGTAGCTGCCGTAGCGCGTGCCCTTCGTGGTGCCGTCCGAGGTGATGAAGGAGCGCACCTTAACGTACCAGGTCTCGCCGGGCTCGGGGACGCTTGAAAGGTTCACATAGCCCTTGCCGGTCACTGTGGTGCTGTGATAGGTCTTGGAATCTGCCGGAACGCCGGGATCCTTGCTGTAGATCACCTGATAGCCGACAGCCGAAGCGTCCTCCTTCCAGCTCACCTTTATGGCGCCGTTCTTTGTAGTCAGAGTGGGCTTTGACTGCTTTGCCGGCTTGATGGTGAACTCCTTGCTGAGCTCGCCCATGTGGTCGCCCTTGAGCGTTACCTTGACGGTCGCGGTCTTGTAGCCTACCTTGGTGTTGTTCTCATAGGAGAGTGTGTAGTCCTTGTCCTTGGTGAGCGCCTTGCCGTTGGCTGTCAGGGTGATGTATTTGTCCAGCTCTATCGGCTTGCCCGTGTAGGTGTAGGAGGGATATTTGAGGTCAAACACCAGCTTCGGGCGGATAATAACGTTCCCGGCCGGATCCTTCAGTGCCGGGGTGTACCTGTTGTAGGTGCCTTTGATGTAGATGTTGTTGTTTTCGAGGACGGCATTCTCGGGGCCCGCGAGCTCGCAGTTTTTCAGCTCGATGCTGTCCACGAACGCCCTGTGGGTAAAGTTCTCGGTGTTGCGGGCGCCGTAACGGATAAAGCAGCCGCCGTCCTCGGTGCCCTTGGCGTGGATATAGGATTCGTCAAACACAAGGCAGCCGCCCTGTCTGTCGTCGCAGTAAAAATTCCAGGTCTCGGTGACCACCTTTGCCTTCTTGAAGGTGAGGGTGACTTTTTTGTCTACATTCTTTCCGAAGGGGATACTGCCGTTGTTCGCAAAGGTCAGGACACCCGCGCCTGTGACCGTGGTGTCTGCGTTGAGCGTAAAGCAGGCGGTCAGTCGGGAGTCCTTGACGGTCTTTATGGTAAGGTCGTCTATATTGCTCTTGACATAGATGTCGTCCTCGGTATAATCGCCCTTTATGAGCAGGGTGTTTGTCTTGTAGTCGTATTCAAAGATGCCGTTCCCAAGTATGTCGAGGCGGTTCTTTTCTGTTACCACGGTGCCCGAGATCTCGAGCTCATACTGACAGGCGTTGCTTATCAGGAGCCTCGTCGCTTCGCTGCCTGTGCTGCCGTCGAAGATGCCGCCGTTCTCTATCGAAAAGGTCTCGGGCTTGGACACAAAGCACTGCTCCAGGGTAACGCCGCTGCTGAAGCCGCTGATAGCTGCCAGTGAGCATTCCATATCCAGATATGATTCCTTTATCTTCAGCGCAGACTTGCTGCCCGCAGAGCCGCCGATACCGAAGCGTGCCACGACCCTCATATTGGCGCGATCAAGGGTCAGCGTGCTGTTGTCGTACACAACTATTCCCGACGAGCCCGTTGGCTTTACGGTCAGGGTGCTGTCGCCCGTGATAGTGGTGTTTTTTCTTATCACTATCGGGCCGTTGACGGTCGAGCCCTTTTCAACACTGATCCTGAGCCCGTCAACGCTCTTGTTCTCGATAGCCGTTGTAGAGGACTTGTGAGTGCCCTTTACAGAAAGGGTCTTGGTCGAGGGCTTGTAGGAATAGATGCCGTCTCCGCAAATGTCCGCTGCGTTCGAGGACGTTACCTCGACGCCGTCCACCGCGAGTCCGTAGCCCGCAGCGCTTGCCGGAAGCGACATAACGACCATAGCCGCCAGAGCAAGCACAGCCCCGATGATGAAGCCGGTGAATTGCCTTGCCTTTGTCATTTTCAGCCTCCTTAAAAGTCGTAAACAGATCTGATCCGACCTGATCTCCTTTTGAATTATAGCACCCGAAAACGTTTTTGTCAATTATTTTGCAGCAAAAACGCGCCGCCCTCCGCCAAACAAAAAAAGATATTCTCTCCGCCCGAAGGCGAATACTCATATAGAAGTTTTGCCCCTGAGTGTGAGAAAGCACTCAGGGGCATTGTGTTTATTCGGTTACTAAGGCAACACCGCACAAAGACCGCCTGACGTCTTTGTGCGGTGTTGCCCTAAGCTAAATCAGTATATATCACTCTATCCGTTTCTTGATTTCTTCCTTGACTTCTTCTAATTCGCTGCAAGTCAAAAGAGGGATCAATTTGTTTATTTCATCTATACTCTTGTCCCACCACTTGAAACGAAGCAGGAGTTCAATCAACTCATCATCAAAGCGTTTCCTCAAAGGCTTTGATGGATTTCCAACAACGATTGTAAACGGATCGACATCACTGCCGACAATGCTGTTTGCTCCAATAATCGCACCGTCGCCGATATGAACGCCGGGAAGGATCACTGCGTTTTGTCCAATCCAAACGTCATTGCCGATCACAGTATCCCCTTTGAACGGCATTTCAGACGGATCAGGAGCGTTCATTTCCCATCCCTCAAGCGTATAAAATGGGAATGTCGTTACCGCATTCATCTGGTGATTTGCAGCATTCATCATAAACTCAACACCTGCTGCGATCTGACAGAATTTGCCAATGATAAGCCTATCCCTGCTCCATGGATAATAGTTTGTTACATGACTTTCAAATTCTGAGTCTGCAATGTAGGTGAAATGTCCGACGATAATATTCGGATTTTTAATCGTCGGTTTGACGTATATTTCTTTATCATATCCGGCTATTGGATGAATGTTGTTCGGATTTGGAACGATTCCGTCTTTCATTTCATCTACCTCCATAAACTTCAATTTGTCTTTGTAACATTATAGCAAACATTCTCTTTTAAGTCAATAAAAACGCCATAGTACTTCTGACTGTATATCAGAAATACTATGGCTCAAAACTTCTATATGAGTACCCAACTGACGGCGGAGGAATATCCTTTAGCTTCGTGATATTGTATCAAGCCCTCACGCCGAGAGCTTGTCGCAGATCTTCTGCTCAGCTTCGTTCTCGCTGATGCCAAGCACGATCGCAAATTCCTGGCTGACGATCGCAAGCGCGGTCTTCAAGGCGGTCTCTTCTCCCGCCGCAAGATGCTTGCCCGCCTGCTCGCGCTCGTAGCGGTGGCTCAGCAGCAGCTTTACAAGCGAGATTATCCTCAGCGCATCGTCGCTCTTGAGTATGTCCGAGAACATGACTCTGCGGTCGTTTCTCGGTGCTGCCTCGCAGGGCTCGATCTCGGGTATCTGCTCGATTATCCTGTTGACCTCCTCCGCCGAACGCAAAGAGCGCAGCTTCTCATCTGCCATGTCCGCAGGCAGATAGCACACCGTCTTCATTCCCGTCTCAGGCACAAGCTCGATGTATTCCCGATGCGTGCGGCCGTCAAGGCACTTGTCCTCAAAGCCCTGCACCCTGCATACGCCAACAGGTACATATACCACCAGATCACCAATACTGTATCTCATATCCTCTTCCCTCCCCGCAGTAGTATTTATCAGCGCCTTTCAATTATATTATAGCATTTTCGGGGTGGGTTTTGTAATAGGCTTTTTGCACAAAAATAAACGCGCACTGATTAGTCAATGCGCGTAATTTGGGGGTTTCCCATTATTTGGTCTGCTTTTGGCGGTGCCTTGCGATCGCGGGGACTGCGATGTAGAGAGCAAGCAGTGCGGCTGATACCGCGCTCATTATCTTGCCGGCGGCAAGGCTGCCGTTTTTGTAGGTAAAGACAATGTCGCACCGACCCGCCTCGCAGGGGACAGCCATAAGGCCGCCATCGACCTCTTCGATCGCGACTTCCCTGCCGTTCACTTCGGCCTTCCACCACTTCGAGTACGGCACCGAGAAGAAGACAAGGTCGTCCTCGGGGAGGGAGATCTCGGCGGTGAAGCCCGTGTCTGTGTAGGCGAAGTTTTCCGCCGCCGATGACCGCCTTGCCTCGCAGACCTCGTGGTACTGCGCAAAGAGAGCCGCTGTCTCGGGGAGCTCATAGTGGGTGAGGATATCCGAGTACCGCCCCGCCTGCTCGTCGGTCAGGAGCAGAGCATCAAGAAGCACCGCCTCCCTGACGTGGCTGTTCAGCCCCTCAAGGTCAGCCTCGGTAACGTACTTGTCAAACGTGAAGCCCATCGGAATGAACTCGGTGTTCTCGTAAATGTCAAGGCCGTGCTGCTGGTAAAGAGCCGTGTAGGTGCCTCGGGTGCCCGAGAGCTCCGCTTCGATCGGCTTGATGTCGCCGTTAGAATCGTAGTAGGGGTCGTCGTAATAATACTTCACCGAGAGCAGCGCCATCAGCGGGTAGCTGCTCGGCTCGTAGCTTGACTTCGCCACGCGCTCTATCCCCGCAGCGTTGTAGAATCCCGTCACCGAGGGCTCGACAGTCGAGTTGAAATAACGCACCGTGTCATAGCCGAAGATCACGGGCATATTTATAAGGTTCGGCGACGAGGACACCCTGTAGTATCCGCCCTTGGGCAAACGGTCGTCCGAGGCCGCGTATTCCGCCGTTGCCCTCATGTAATCGACCTCGGAAAGGCCTCGGTAAAAGTAGCTGCACCAAACGACCAGACACATTCCGACGCCGCAGAATACCGTCGCGCGGGTGAACATCTTGCCGAGCATAACAGCCCTGTCGGGGCTCTCGGGCTTGTAGAGCACCAGCCCGAGCATACCCAGAGAGAAGGCCGTGAAGGCTATCTGGATATAGGCGTAGGTGTAGTTCTCGAAGTCGAGGCTTATTATCCTGTTCTTCGACAGCAGCACCAGCGCAAGCTCGACGGCGAGCGCCGCTCCCGTAACGATCACCGTCGGGAGGTAGCCGCGTTTCAGGTCGAGCTTCTCTTCCCGCCAGAGCTCGAGAGCCTTTGCCGTCACGGCGCAGCCGATCAGCAGCGGCATATAGAACCACCGCCCGTAAAAAGCCGCATTAAAGAACGAGAACGCCTGATTGAACACGGGCACCAGCATCATCACGCCGCAGCAGCCCAGCAGCACCTTGAAAAAGTCCCGCCCCTTAACAGTGCGGAAATAGGCGATTATTCCCGTCAGCGAAAAGAAGTGGATAAAGGACGCAAAGGAGTTGGCGTCAAGCTCGTTGGCACGGGCAGCGCCGTAATTCCTGATGAGCGGTATGTTCGGCAGGCCGAGCATATTCTGAATGATGTATAGGTACACCGACTTGTAGCGGTAAACGAAGAGCCCGCTGCCCGAAAGGAAATCGCTGACGCGGGGATTGTTCATCACCGACAGCGCCGAGGGAAGCAGCAGGACAGACGCGCAAAGCGTTCCGAGCACGCTTTCAAGAGCCAGCAGCCCGAAGCGCTTCGCCGTCAGTTTGAAATGCCCAGTGAACACGCCCACGGCAAAATACAGGGCAATGAAGATCACCTGGCCGAAGAAGAAGTAATAGCTCGTGAAGGCCGCAAGCGCAACGGTCACGGCGAAGAATCCGCGCCTGCCGTCCTGCATCAGACATTCCAGCCCCCAGAGCATGAACGGCAGCATCAGCACTGCATCGTGGAAGTGGTTGAATATCAGGTTCGAGGTGTTGTAGGAGGAGAGCCCGAAGAGCACGGCGCCCGCCGCACAAGCCGTAACATTGCCGCAGAAGCGCCTGATAAAGCCGTAGGCGCCGACCGATGCAGCAGAAGCTTTCAAGGCTATCAGCCAGGGCATCGCACCGATCACGAGCCTTGAGGGCAGCAAGGTCGAGAGCCAGAAAAACGGGCTCCCCAGCAGATAAAACGAATAAGCCGACACCGTATCCGAGCCGAGGTCGGCTGCGTGATCCCACTGCGGAAGGCCGTCCCTGACAAGGTCGTGAAGGTGGGTATAGAACATTATCTGCTGCTTGTTGTAGTCGCCGTAGTAAAAGAAATCCCCGCCGTTCAGCACTATGAGCGGCAGGAAGCATATCCCGCAGACCAAAAAGGTAAGAAAGAAGACGCGCAGATATTTTTCTTTAGTCAATTTTGTCACTGTCTTAAACAACTCTTTCCTCTCCTTTGCGATCAGATCATGGCGCTCGCACTCGGGGACAGCGCAAAAGCAGCTTAGGGCCTGCGGCTGTATCTCAGCACAGCTCCCTCAGCGCCGAGAGCAGCTTGTCCATCTGCTCGTCGGTGCCGACGGTTATGCGCAGGTAGCTGTCGATGCGCGGCTTCTTGAAATATCTGATGTAGATCCCCCTCTCGCGCAGGAAGAGGAAGATGTCCTCGGCCTTGTGCTCGGGGTGTGTAACGAACAGGAAGTTCGTGCCGCTGTCCGGCAGGATAAAGCCAAGCCTGCGAAGCTCGGCTGCTGTCCGCTCACGGGTCGCGATCACGCGGCGGCAGGTCTCCTCAAAATACTCCCTGTCCTCGAAGGCGGCGCAGGCGGCCTTTATAGCAACTGCGTCCACGGGATAGGAGTTATAGGAATCCTTCACCGCATCGAGATACTTTATCAGATACGGGTCGGCGATGGCGATGGCAGCCCTCATACCCGCCAGCGAGCGGGACTTTGAAAGTGTCTGCGTCACCACAAGGTTCGGGTATTTCTTCACCAGCGGAACGCAGCTCACGTCGCTGAAATCGGCGTAGGCCTCGTCGATAATAACAATGCTGTCGGTGTTGTGCTCAAGCAGCTCCTCGATCTCTCCGAGACCCAGCGCGATGGTGGTGGGGGCGTTCGGGTTCGGCAGGACTATGCCGCCGTTGGGGATATAATAATCCTCCGTGTGAACGCAGAAGCTGCTGTCAACGGGGATAGTTTTGTAGGGCACCCGCAGCAGGTCGCACCAGACGGGATAGAAGGAATAGGTTATATCCGGATAGAGTATCGGCTCGGGGGAATTGAAAAACGCGCGGAAGGCGGTGGCGAGTATATCGTCGGAGCCGTTGCCTGCAAAGACCCACTCGGGATCGAGGCCGTAGAACTTGGCCGCCGCTCTTCTGAGGGGCGCTGCGTCCATCGGCGGATAAAGCCGAAGGCTCTCGGCATCGAACCCGGCTATCGCCTTCTGCACCAGCGGCGAGGGCGGATAAGGGTTCTCGTTGGCGTTGAGCTTGATTATGTCGTCGCTCTTGGGCTGCTCGCCCGCGGTATAGGGCTCAATATTTATCAGATTTTTCTGCCATGGTCTGTTCATGTCGATCACCTTTAGTAATAGATATAAGAGGCGCCAGCGCCCGTATTATTCGGAGATATACTCTCTCACCCTCAGTCGGATCCCGATCTCGTCGGCTATCTTCTGCGAGCGGGCTATCTCCTCCTCGCCGATAATGTCCACCACCGTGAACACGACCTCGGGGACGTAATTCTTCACCCTTGAGGCAAACGAGAGCATTTCCTTATAGCAGTCAACGCCCTTGAAGCTCGGCCGTGTCACCTTTGCATAGGCCTCGGAGTCGGAGGCGTTGAGGCTTATTGAGATAGCGTCACAGACGCCCGCAAATTCGGGGGTAGTATCGCGCTTATTGATAAGATCCGAAAGCCCCACGGTATTTATCCTTATCCTTATATCACTGACAGAGCGGATATAGGCCGAGACCTGTTTTAATATCTCCAGCTCGCAGGTCGGTTCGCCGTAGCCGCAGAATACGACCTCTGTATACTTTGAGAGGTCTCGCTTTTTGATTGCCTCGATGACCTCCTCGGCGGTGGGCTGATGCTCGAGCCACAGCGGATCCGAGCCGTAGGCGCCGTCGCCGTTGTGTCTTATACAAAAAGTACAGTTACACGGGCATTTATTTGTGATATTGAGGTAGAGCCCGCTGCCCACCTCATAGGTAAGTGTCATTCTCTTCTCCATACTCATCATTCCTTTTTTTTAATTCCCCCACCATTTTTCAACCGAGCGCTTGGCAAAGCTTTGCGAGGCCTCCCCGGAGGGGAGGCAGGTACCTTTGCGAATGAGGAGGCGTCCTTGCCGTTGGGGTACCTTGTTCCGGGCGGGGCTGTTCGGGAGAGCGCGGTGACAGGTCTGCTGACGAACGCGATTCACCCGACTTTGCACTAACTCTTATTATACCACACCGCCCGGCCATTTTCAAGAGCGTAATCGTTTTCGCGGAAAATAATTGCATTTTGAGGCAAGAATTTATAAAAAACGCTTGAAAACCGCGCTTGGATGTAGTATAATATTTTTGCAATTATAACAGAAACATCTGTAAGAAAGGAAGATCAGTTAATGAAAAAGATTTTTGCACTTGCGCTGGCGCTTGTGATGACTGCCGCCCTGCTTGCAAGCTGCGGAAGCGAGGATTCCTCCGCAACAAGCAGCGCCAAGGCTGCTGATTCAAGCTCCAAGGCTGCCGAGACTCCCGCCGCAGATGACAGCGAGGCCCCCGCAGACAGCACTGCTCCCGAGGTCGATGACGGCCTGAAGGCTCCCGTAAGCGACGCGCCTATCGACGTAACTCAGGGCTGCACCGAGAATATGCTTATCCGCTCGGTACACTTTGAGGGCGACACCACAAGGCTTGCCGCCAAGCTGAAGGAGGCAAAGGATCCCGACAGCAAGAAGCTGACAAACATTGTTTTTCTCGGCGACTCGATCACCGCGGGCAGCACTGTTTCCAACTCCAAGTATCAGTATGTCAAGCAGTTCGAGAACTGGTGGAAGGACAACGTGAGCGTTCTTTACAAGGTCACAAACGCAGGCATCGGCGCGACCGATTCCTACTACGGCGCTCACAGGCTCGAGCGCGACGTGTTCTCCGCCAACCCCGACATAATCTTCGTTGAGTTCATCAACGATGCGGGCAACACCGACTTCTATAAGGAGACGATGGACAGCCTTATCAGAAAATGCCTCGCCTACGAGACCAAGCCCGCAGTAGTCCTGCTGGAGATGTCTCTTGACGGCGGCGGAAACGCTCAGGATTCCCACGCTCCCGTGGGCGAAAAATACGGCGTTCCCGTACTCTCCTATCACGACGCGATCTACCCCGAGGTACAGGCAGGCAACTTTGTTTTCACGACCGCGAACAAGAAGCCCGCTGACACCGACGGCATTTCCTCGGACGGCACGCACCCCAACGACTGGGGCCACACGATGGTAAGCCAGATCCTCACAAACTTCGTGCAGAGCGTGATGGACAAGATGGACTCCATCGACACCTCAAACGTACCCGAGTTTGACCCCGAGTCCGAATCCCTCACAGGCGACCTGTACAAGAACGGAAAGGTCTCCGACTCCTCAACAGGCGACCTGAAGGTGACGCTCGGCGACTTCACAGAGACCTCGACGCCCTGGAACTTCCAGAACGGCTGGTCAACAGGCAAGGGCGGCTCGATCACCTTCGAGATGGAATTCCGCAACCTTGGTATGTGCTACTACAAGACAACAGACGGCAAGACAGGCATCGCAAAGGTCAACATTGACGGCGAGGACGTTGCCGAGGTAGACGGCGACTTCACAGGCGGCTGGGGCAACTACGGCACCAACGTTGAGGTCTACCGCTCCGACGAGAGCAAGATGCACACCGTCACCGTAACAGTTGAACCCGGCGACCGCCAGCAGTTTGAAGTTCTGGCATGGCTGGTTTCGTAAGCGTAATATCTGAATAAAAAAAGCAGAGCTGTTCGCAAGCAACAGTTCTGCTTTTATTTTTGAGAGTCGAGAAGCGCACGCATACGCTCCTCGGCTTTTATTTTGTTATCATAGTTGAGGGCGGAGTAAAGCTCCAGCAGGTGCTGTTCGGCAGGAGAAAGCCCCTCGGCAGGAGCGTCCCGGCCAAGGATCTGGTCAACGCTCACCTTGCACACGGCGGCCAGGTCGATGATGATGTTATAATAAATTTGTGAATACAGCACAAAAGGCGTACCGCGCAAATGGAATCGGTTTTTATAAGCGGCGCTGCGCGTGTGGTATCATGAGATCAGAATAAACAGTAAGGAGGTCATTATATATGGTTATTTATACCACGAATGAATGGAAAGGTTACGGAAAGCAAAACTATTTTTGGAATGAGTATCATTTGGAAGGAGATGAAGTGATTAAATACAAGTGTCACAGGCGCAAAGTTTTTGACGGTGACGAGAGCACATGGGAATATGAAAAAGACGAAGTGGAGTCATGGAGTGTTGATGATTCAAGTATGCCCGAATGGCTCAAACAATACATCGACTGACCTGCTATCAAAAAGGAGTGATGAAGATGGCAAACACTTGGAATTACGCTGAATTGTCGAAAGCAGCAAGCGCTGTGGGCGGACCGGAAAAATACATAGATATAATCGTGAAATCCAGCAAAGCAACAGGCAGAAAAGAAATGATTCCGTTTGTAGCAGTGGCTGCCATAGGAGGCGCTGCTGTATTTGCATTTAAGGATAAATTAGCAAAGATTTTCAGAAGAGATAGTGCCAATTCTCAAGTCGAGATAGAAGAAGCTAAGAAGGAGCTGATAGAAGGCATAAAGAAGTATGATGAAGAAAACCAAGATAATGATGAAAGAGAAGTGTATGATTAATGATGAACAACTACGAAGACCTTATCCAAACCACAGAGCAGGAATACTCCTGCACTGTATGTGCAAAGGAAGAAAAAGAACCTGCTCTGTCGGACGAGTTTAGCGGCGGGCTGATCGCCACGGCAATTATCGGTATACTGGTGATCGCCCTGCTCGCCATTGCCGCCCACAAGCTCGAGCAGATCAAGAACGATATGGACGATATCATCTATTTGATCAAAAAGGAAAAAGAAGGCAAGGCTCTTCGCGATACGCCAAAGCCCGACAAGGACTGGCTCTGTGTGTCATGCGGGACTTGGAACAAGCCCTATGAGACCTGCTGCCACAACTGTAATTGTACCATCACCGAGAACCGCAAAAAGGCAAGAGAACTAAAATAAAGAGCACTCCCTGATTCCTCCACCCCCTCTGACCCCACCGTATCGTGAGGACTACCCGGCACATTTCGCTGTTGTGAGGCGGCTTGCCGCCGTTCACGCGGCACAAAAAAAACAAAAACCCACGAGAGTATTCCCTCGTGGGTTTTGCTCGTTCTTTCTTTCAAGACACCGATGCTTCAAAGAAAACACGAGATATACAAGTGCAGACTATTGCCTGCGCCCGTTGACTGTTTCAGTGCTGCTCCTTTATAAGCTTCATTATCTGCTTGTTGCGTTCAAGAAGCTTGAAGACAGCCGTCCCGAGTATGGTCACGCAGACGAGCTCGCCCAGCGCAACATACGCGGCGTTGATCCAGAACGGCGAGCCGAACACGAGCTTCAGCTCGAGCCCGACTATCAGCGCGTTGCTGATCACGGGGAAGAATGACGAAACGATCAGGTTCGTCCTGTTTCTCAGGAGATACATGAGCACTACCGCAATAAGGGTCGCCGACGTGCCGAAGAGCAGGTCGATGGGTCCCAGCGAGCTCAGGATATTCGCAATAAAGCACCCAAGGGTCAACGAGATGATGTGATCCTTGTTGTAGAAGCAGAGCAGCATGAGCATCTCGGACACCCGAAACTGCACCTGCCCGTAGGCAAAATTGCTGCACAGCAGCGTGAGAGCAACATAGATCGCCGTAACGACACCGATGCTCGTTATCCTGCGAGCGCTGAACATCTCCATAAGGACGCTCCTGTTTTTCGGAGAGTGACCATACGGAACACTCTGTTTATCTGTATGAGCTGCCCGCGGGCGGCACCTGCGGCTGCCCGGGGAGCATCATGCATAGCTGATTTGCAAGCGCCTCGGCGTTTTTTTGGTTCTGTCTTCTTGCAGCGAACTCTGTGCCGAGATTTGACGAGCTGATAATGGTCAGTCCTGTCCTTCCGTCAGGGATAACGCCCATCATTACCGTTAAGCTCTCGCCCCATGTAAAAAGGCTCATGCCCTTTGAAAGATTGATGATGCAGTTCGCGGTGTCGTAATTGACCACCGAGAACCCCGCCGTTGGGGCGCCCTGAAGCACCGCATTGAAGACGGTGTTCACATCATAGCCGAACGCAAGATCAATTCTGTAGGACTTGTCTTTTATAAGTGCCAACTATCAGGCCTTGCCGACAGAACCGAAGAGCTCCATCTTTTCCTTTACCTTTACCTTGATAGCCTCGAAGCCGGGAGCCAGCAGCTTTCTGGGGTCGAAGCCCTTGCCTACCTTATCCTTGCCTGCTTCAACGTAAGCTCTTGTAGCATCTCTGAACACCAGCTGGCACTCAGTATTAACATTTACCTTGGCAACGCCCATGTCGATAGCCTTCTTTACCTGCTCGTCGGGGATGCCTGTACCGCCGTGGAGTACCAGAGGCATATCGCCTACTGCGGCCTTGATGGAAGAAAGGGTCTCGAAGGAGAGGCCGGGCCAGTTCTCGGGATATACGCCGTGGATATTGCCGATGCCTGCTGCCAGCATTGTAACGCCAAGGTCAGCGATGGTCTTGCACTCGTTGGGGTCTGCGCACTCGCCCATACCTACAACGCCGTCCTCTTCGCCGCCGATAGAGCCTACCTCAGCCTCAAGGGAAAGGCCAAGCTGATTTGCAACGTGAACGAGCTCTGTGGTCTTTGCGAGGTTATCGCTGAACTCGAGGGAGCTTCCGTCGAACATGATAGAGGTGAAGCCTGCCTTGATGCACTTGTAGCAGCCCTCATAGGTGCCGTGATCGAGGTGAAGAGCAACGGGCACTGTGATGCCGAGGCTCTTATCCATAGCAGCTACCATAGCTGCAACGGTCTCAAAGCCGCACATATATTTTCCTGCGCCCTCGGAAACACCAAGGATAACAGGAGACTTGCACTCCTCAGCGGTAAGAAGGATAGCCTTGGTCCACTCGAGGTTATTGATATTGAACTGTCCTACTGCATAATGGCCTGCTGCGGCCTTCTGCATCATTTCCTTAGCCGAAACTAACATTTTAACGACCTCCAATTTTAGATTTGGGTGTATTGATTGCCACTAATATTATACTATTTTTGCCTTCTCTTTTCAACCGCCGATTTACACTTTTTACTTATTAGCTTATTTATTTTAACAATTTATTAAAATTAGTTAGCGCTCGCTTACCCTGCTCTTCGGGTATCTGCCTGAGGGTCGTTTTCCGGCAGGGCGAACAAAAGCTCCGCCCGGGCAGTCTTTGCCGCTTCGGCGGAGCCTTGTTGTTTTATTATACAGCGCCCTCGGGATCGTCCGATGCGCTCCGAGATGTATGGGAGAGGGCTTGGGGGAGGCATTATCCTCTTTCTCTACCCTCGCTCGGGGGTTTTCTCTTACTCTACCCTCGCTCGGGCATTTCCTCTTGCTCTATCCCTCTGACCCCCACCGTATCGCGAGGAAGCCCCAGCACACTTCGCTGTTGTAAACGAGCTTGCGAGTGCTCACGCGGACTAAAAAAACGTATCGCGAGGAAGCCCCGGCACACTTCGCTGTTGTGAGGCGGCTTGCCGCCGTTCACGCGACCTGCGCACCCGCGCCCGGGTACCGTCAAGCCGCAGGCGGCTTGAGGGGGCGGTCATCTATACCCTCAAAGGGGCGGCCC
>CAMNBY010000283.1 GCA_946533615.1 uncultured Clostridia bacterium | reverse complement strand
CAAGGAGAATTTGGGTAATATGACGGAAAATATGCAAGCAGATAGCGTGCAAAGGCGTTAGCCGGTGGTTGTGCGGTGTTGCCTTAAGCAGGGCTTCTGACCTCTCGCCTTTCCTTTACGGCTGCAAACAAAATACTTGAAAAAGGCGGCGGTGTGTGTTATAATATAATAGTCTAAAACCATATACTTTTTAGAGGTGATTTTAATGATAGAGATCAAGGACTACAGAGGCCACATTCGCAACCACGAGGCGCTTTGTGACGAGCTCGGGATCCCGCAGGGGCTCGGCCGCGAGGAGCGCGAGAACAGGATACTCACCGCCGCCTATGAGCGCTGGGGCACCGAGATCGGAGACCATCTGTACGGTATGTTTGCCTTTGCCCTTTATGACACCGAGGAGCAGAAGCTTTTCTGCCTCCGCGACCAGTTCGGCACCAAGCCCTTCTACTACTATCTCACGGAGGACGGCGAGCTGCTTTACGGCACAAACATCAGGAGCATTATCTCGCAGAAGGGCTTCAAGAAAGAGCTCAACGAGAAGATGCTCCAGATATATCTGACCCTCACATATGTTGCGGGCGAGGACACGTTCTTCAAGGGCGTGAAGAAGCTGATGCCCGGGCATTATCTTGAATTCAGGAACGGCGAGTTAAAGCTGACCCGCTACTGGAAGCCCGAGTTCCACCCCGACGAGAGCAAGAGCCTCGAGGACTGGGCGGACGAGATACACACCACTCTTCAGCAGATGATGCGCGAGGTAAAGACCCCCGACGAGACCGCCGAGAGCTTCCTTTCGGGCGGAGTGGATTCCTCTTATGTGCTTGCGATGAGCGACGCCAAATGTGCCGACAGCTGCGGCTATGACGACGAGCGCTTCGACGAGAGCCCTCTCGCCGCTAAGACCGCCGAGCTGCTTGGTGTTGAGTTCTCGCGCTGCCGCATAACCCCTGAGATGTATTTCGACATCGTCCCCTACGTTATGTACAACATGGAGCAGCCCCTTGGCGACGCCTCGGCTATCGTTTTTGCCATCGGCTGCCGCGAGACCGCAAAGCACACAAAGCTCTGCTATTCGGGCGAGGGCTCCGACGAGTTCTTCGGCGGCTACAATATGTACCGCAACGCCGAGCGCTACGGCGAGAACCTCAAGACCTTCTACGTCGGAAACACGAACATAATGAAGGAAGAGGAGAAGCAGCGCATCTTAAAGCACTACGACCCCGACTACAAGCCTATCGACCTTGTAAAGTATATCTATGACGAGACCGAAGGCCTTGACCCCCTCACCAAGATGTCGGACGTTGACATTCAGATCTGGCTCGAGGGCGACATCTACCTCAACGTTGACAAGATGAGCACCGCCGCAGGCCTCGAGATCCGTATGCCGCTCACCGACAGGCGCATCTTCGACATAGCCTCGCGCCTGCCCTCGAAGTTCAAGGTGAACGAGGAGCAGAACAAGGTCGCCTTCCGCACCGCCGCAGCCAAGGTGCTCCCCGAGGAGATAGCCTTCCGCAAGAAGCTCGGCTTCGTCGTGCCTATCAGATACTGGCTGGCTGACGAGCGCTACAACTCCGACGTCAGGGAGAAGTTCAAGAGCGACTACGCCGCAAAGTTCTTCGACCTCGATGCGATCGGCGCCATCTATGACGAGTACGTCGGCGGCAACTCCGACAGCTGGCGCAAGATCTGGACGATCTACACCTTCCTTGTCTGGTACGAGGAGTACTTTATCAAGAGATAACAAAGAATGGTAAACTTTGTGTAAATTTGTTGCTATATTAAATCGAAAACGTTTTCTGTAAACGTAATCATAATGCGCAAATGCGTGCTTTTGTCAATATCACCAAATTTCAAATGTATTTATATTGCAACTTGCTGATTGACTATTAATTTGTAATTTGTTATTATAATATTAGCAATCCTTTGCGTTTGGTGCGCAGGCTTTCTGCGCCTGATCTACGTCAATTAAATTAGGAGGTATATTAAATGAAACTTTCCAAGAGATTAGCAGCCGGAATCTTTGCTATGACCATGGCATTTTCTGTTGCCGGATGCGGCAGCTCCGACAGCTCCGGTGAGGAGAGCGGCGAGAGAGCAGGTCTTGATGTCGATCCCGAGACCATGGAGCTCGTAGAGCAGATGAAGGATGACCCGAGACTTCCCGCAAGCCTCGACAACACCAATATCAAGTGGCTCGCTCACTATGATGCAAACCCCACCAACGGTTCCGTTAAGGGCGCCGGCCTCAAGCTTTTTGAGGAAAAGTACGGCGGTACTATCGAGTATATCCACGCAGAGTGGGACGACAGATACACCAAGCTCGCTAACCTTGTTATGAGCCAGGATTCTCCTGACTTCTTCCCCGCCGACGATATGGACACCTTCCCCAAGGGCGCCATCAAGGCAATGTTCCAGCCGATCGACGATGTTATTGACCTGAATTCCGAGCTTTGGAAGAACTCCAAGCCCTTCTGCGATCAGTTCATGTTCAACGGCAAGCACTACATCGCAGTTATCAAGCCTTCGCCTAACTTCGTCTGCGTTTACAACAAGAGAACCATCGAGGATAACAACCTTGACGATCCCGCAGAGCTGTTCGAGAACGACGAGTGGACCTGGGATAAGTTCTATGATATGTGCGTAGAGTTCACCAACGCAGAGCAGGAGAAGTACGGCCTTGACGGTTACTGGTACGGCAACGCTCTGTCCCAGACCTCGGGCGTTCCGCTTATCGGCCTGAAGGACGGAAAGATCGTTCAGAACATGAGCGACCCCGCTATCGCAAAGGTTCAGGACTGGATGTATAAGCTCGAGAAGAACGATGTCTGCTTCGACCGTTCGTCCAACAACTGGAGCACCAGAGGCAGCGGCGAGACCGGCGACGGACTTGGCTCTTACCTGACTCTGTTCATACCCACAGGTCTGTGGGCTGTTGAGGGCGACCCCGAGGCTGTTAAGCTTATCGGTAAGGTAACAGAGGACGAGAACGAGATCATGTTCGTTCCTATGCCCAGAGACCCCGACGGCGACACCTACTACATGGGCTCCCGCGTAAACGGCTACAACATCTGCACAGGCGCTCCCAATCCTCAGGGCGTTGCTGCATACCTCGACTGCATCCAGGTAATGGATGAGCACTCCGACGAGATCTACGAGAGAACTCTCCGCGATACTTACTTATGGACAGACGAGATGATCGAGATGCGCAAGACCTGCTATGACCTCTGCGCTCAGAACCCTGTATTCGACTTCCAGAACGGCGTATCGCCTGAGCTGGACGCTGCAATGATGGACGTTTCTCAGTACACAATGATCACCGGCGGCGGCGCTAAGACCTGGACCGAGTGCGTTGGCGAGTACGAGAAGAAGGTTCAGTGGCTCTGCGATCAGGCTAACCAGAACGTAGCTACCGAGCCTACCAAGTAATTTCGGCTCAGACCCTATTATAAGACATTCAGCCTCCCTGTTCTGCGGGGAGGCTTTTTGTGTCTCCCGACAGCTTCGGAGCATAGTATATGCCGAGGAGCTGTGATAATATGGATAGTGTTATATTTGCCGCAGCAGCAACGGGCTTCACTTTTCTGCTGACCGCTCTCGGAGCCGCTGTGGTGTTCTTTGTAAGAAAAACAGGCGAGACCGAACGCCTGAAGCGAATGTTTCTGGGCTTCGCCGCAGGCGTGATGACAGCCGCCGCCGTCTGGTCGCTGCTGCTGCCGTCTATCGAGCAGGCAGCCAAGATATGCAGGGCCGCATGGATACCTGCCGCCGTCGGGATAGTGGCAGGCGTGGCATTCCTGATGCTTTTCGACAGGCTTGCGCCCTTCTTTCATCCCGCCGAACCCGAGAGCGTCCGCAGCGGAATCAAGCGCGTCAGCCTGCTTGTGTTCGCGATAACCCTGCATAATATCCCCGAGGGCATGGCTGTGGGGCTTGCCTGTGCTCTGGCCGAGGGCTCGGCAGGGAAGGCCGCCGCGGCCGCTCTTGCCCTCGGGATAGGCATACAGAACTTCCCCGAGGGCGCAGCTATCGCCCTGCCGCTGAGGGAGGAGGGCATGGGCAGGGGCAAGGCCTTTGCCTTCGGGGCTCTCTCGGGAGCCGTCGAGCCGATCTTCGGAGTTCTGACGGCGCTGGCGGCGTCCCACGTTACGGCGGTAATGCCGTACCTGCTGGCCTTTGCGGCAGGCGCGATGCTTTATGTGGTAGTTGAGGAGCTTATTCCCGAAGCGCATCTTGGGAAAGGCCACATCGGGACTCTCGGCGTAATGGCAGGCTTTATCATGATGATGATACTGGACGTAGCCCTCTCACCCTAAAGTCAATCTCCCCCCCTTTTTAGTCCGCGTGAGCGGCGGCGAAGCCGCCTCACAACTGTGTGATGTGCCGGGGCTCCCTCGCGATACGGTGGGGGTCAGCCGGATAGAGGAAGAGGAAAACGCCCGAGCAAGGCGTTGCCCCCACATCACCGTAGTCAAATTGGCCGGAATCCAAGGGGCGGCCTTAGCCCCTTGGCGGATT
>CAMNBY010000282.1 GCA_946533615.1 uncultured Clostridia bacterium | reverse complement strand
ATGCTCTTTTATCAGCAGCAGTGTCCTGTATTCCCTCTGATTCCACGCAAGCTCGCCTACATTGTCAAGCATCGCCCGATTCTTGGCTATTGCTTCATCAATGGTGTACAGTGCAGTACGCATACCATATCGTTTTTCCTGTTCGCTGAGCTGCGTTTCTCCACGCTCAATGGACACCTCGCAGAAATACAGCCTGCTGATCTGGTGGAATATCCTGCTCTCGTGATAGCTCTTGAAGTCCCTTCGCTTTTCCTCGATATATCCAAAAGGACGAATCGTGTCGGGGATAACGGAGTAGCCTGTTTCTTCTCTGATTTCACGGATAAGGGTGTCTGCATCGGATTCGCCCTCGTCCTGACCTCCGCCGGGCAGCCTGACCTCGCCCTTGTTGTCATCGAGCAGCAACAGCTTGTCTCCAATAAAAACGATACCCCGTACAGCGATTCTTACAAATTCGTCCATATCTTTATCGTAGTCTTTCGCATCTAACAGCAGTAATCGCTCCATAATGACCTCCAAAACATCAGTCTGCTACACTTCACCTATTATACTCTAACATACAAGCCCTAATTATAACTTAAATTGGATAGGGACTTTATCACTTTTTTGTGGGGTATGCTGCCAATAATTATACCAGAGTTTACCCTATAAAGTCAATCGACTAAACAGAAAGAGCCTGATTCTGCGTTGAAATCAAGCTCTTATGATTATTACCTATATTTGCCGATATACGGTTCGCTCTGAAACAGCTCGCCTATCAGAAAGCCGAATTCTGGCTGAAATAAACCATAACAAAAAACGGTGCCTCTCCTGCCTTGGGTGAGGTACCGTTTTAATATCGCTTTTTGCCGCTCTCAGTTCTTCAGCGACTGCATCGGGGCAGGGATCTGGCCGCCGCGGTTGATGAACTTTGCAGGGCTCTCCTTGTGGAGGGGCATCACGGGGCCGCAGCCGAAGAGGCCGCCCCAGTCGAGCTCCTCGCCGACCTGCTTGCCTATGGCAGGTATCACGCGGACAGCCGTGGTCTTGCTGTTCACCATTCCGATAGCCGCCTCGTCAGCAATGATAGCGGCGATCGTGTCGGCCTCGGTGTCGCCGGGGACAACTATCATATCAAGCCCCACCGAGCAGACGGCGGTCATGGCCTCAAGCTTCTCGATAGAGAGCGTGCCTGCCTTGGCGGCGTCGATCATTCCTGCGTCCTCGGAGACAGGGATAAACGCGCCCGAAAGTCCGCCTATGCGCGAGCAGGCCATAACTCCGCCCTTCTTGACTGCATCGTTGAGCAGGGCAAGTGCGGCGGTGGTGCCGTGGGTGCCGCAGCGTTCAAGGCCGATCTCCTCGAGGATATGCGCTACGGAGTCGCCGACTGCGGGAGTAGGCGCCAGGGACAGGTCAACGATACCGAAGGGAACGCCCAGCCTTTCGGAGGCGGTAACGCCGACAAGCTGGCCGACCCTTGTGATCTTATAGGCGATCTTCTTTATTACGTCCGCGATCTGCGAAATGCTGGCGTCGGGATATTTTTTCAGTGCTGCCCTTACAACTCCGGGGCCCGAGACGCCAACGTTTATCATGCAGTCGGGCATACCTACGCCGTGATAGGCGCCGGCCATAAAGGGGTTGTCCTCGACGGAATTGCAGAACACCACGAGCTTTGCGGCGCCGAAGCAGGCGCTGTCAACTGTCTGCTCTGCGCACTCGCGGACTATCCTGCCCATTACCTTGCAGGCGTCAAGGTTGATGCCTGCCTTTGTCGAGCCGACGTTCACGGACGAGCAGACTCTCTCGGTAGAGGCCAGCGCCTCGGGGATAGAGTTTATCAGCTCCATGTCTCCGGCCGAGAAGCCCTTCTGCACGAGAGCGGAGTAGCCGCCGATCAGGTTGACGCCGACTGCCTTTGCGGCCTCGTCCATTGCCTTTGCGAACGGGACCGGCGAGCACTTGCAGGCCGCCGAGATTATGGCTATAGGTGTGACGGAGATCCTCTTATTGATTATCGGGATCCCGAATTCCTTTTCTATCTGTTCGCCGACCTCGACAAGACGGGCGGCACGGCCGGTTATCTTGTCATAGACCTTTTTGCAGGCCTTGTCGATGTCGTGATCGATGCAGTCAAGCAGGGAGATGCCCATAGTGATCGTGCGTATGTCGAGGCACTCCTCCTGTATCATGCGAATAGTTTCCAGTACGTCGTATGTATTAAGCATTATTTACTTTCCTCCGTTGCGGCTGCCGCCTTAAATGTGGTGCATACAGTTGAAGATATCCTCGTGCATGGTGTGTATCTTGAGGCCGAGGCTGTCGCCGAGGGCTGTCAGCTCGTCCGCGAGGGAGGCGAAGTCGCCGTCCAGCTTGGATATATCAACCAGCATTATCATAGCGAACATATCCTGCAATACCGACTGTGTCACCTCAATGACGTTTGCGTTATGTTCTGCACACTTGGTGCTTACCTTTGCGAGTATGCCAACGGCGTCCTTGCCGATAACGGTAACAACTGCTCTCATATATATTACCAACCTTTCTGTTGTAGTGATAAACATATTATATAATAAAACCTCGACTTAGTCAAGTGGGGAGGAGCAATGCAAAAAGTTAAAAAAAGCTTTACAATTCAAACTTTCTGTGCTATAATGAAGTGTAAAGCTGTATTCGGGAGGTGTCAGATCGAACGTGCTAAGAGGTATCTTTGATTCTCATTGTCACTACGACGACGAGGCCTTTGACCCCGACCGCGAAGAGGTGCTGGGCGAGCTGTTCTCGGAGAAGTCGCCTGTGTGCGCTCTGCTTCACGCCTGTACAGACGAAAAGTCCGCGCTTTACGGCATAGGACAGGCAGCAAAGTATAAAAACTACTATACTTCTATAGGCTTTCATCCCGAGGCCTGCGACAGGCTGCCCGCCGACCCGATCGCTGTTCTTGAAGAGCTGCTGCCGAGGTCAGAAAAGATAGTTGCCGTCGGCGAGGTTGGACTCGACTACCACTACGAGGGCTATGACCGCGAGCTCCAGCTGAGGCTGCTGCGCGATCAGATACTCTTCGCAAAGGCTCACGACCTGCCGCTGATCTTTCACTGCCGCGACGCGACGCAGGATTTCCTTGACCTGCTGCACGAGACAAGGCCGCGAGGCGTTGTTCACTGCTATTCGGGAGCACCCGAGGTGGCAAGGGAGATCGTGGAAATGGGGCTGTACGTTGGCTTTACGGGGCTGCTGACCTTCAAGAACGCAAAAAAGGTGAAGCGCTCCTTCGCCGAGGTACCGCTCGAGCGGATACTCCTCGAGACCGACTGCCCGTACATGGCGCCCGAGCCGTTTCGGGGAAGGCGATGCCGCAGCGACCTGATCGAGTACACCGCAAGGTGCGGTGCCGAGATCAAGGGCATCGACCCGCAGGAGCTGATAGATGCCGCAAGAGAAAACATCCTGCGGCTTTTCGGGATAGATAAGATATAAAAACGAAGGGAAACAGGAACGATGGAAACGCTGTATTTTGTGATACCGTGTTACAACGAGGAGGAGATGCTGCCCATCACGGCAAAGGCGCTCATCAAGAAGCGCGACGAGCTGGTCGAGGGCGGACGCATCACCCCCGAAAGCAAGATAATGTTTGTTGACGACGGCTCGAAGGACAAGACCTGGGAGCTGATCGAAAAGCTGAACGAGGCCGCACCTGCGGTCTTTACGGGAGTCAAGCTCTCGCGCAACAGAGGACACCAGAACGCGCTGCTCGCGGGCATGATGACCGCCGTGAAGCACGCAGATATAATAGTGTCTATGGACGCAGACCTTCAGGACGACATCAACGCTGTTGACGGCTTTCTGGACAAGCGGGAAGAGGGCTGTGACATCGTGTACGGTGTGCGCTCGTCGAGAGAGAAGGACACGGCCTTCAAACGCGGCACCGCTCAGGGCTACTACAAGCTGCTGGCGAAGATGGGCGTGGAGATAACCTACAATCACGCCGACTACAGGCTGATGAGCCGCCGCGCCGTCGAGGCTCTTGCGGAGTTCACCGAGGTAAACCTCTTCCTCCGCGGGCTCGTTCCGATGGTGGGCTTCAAGAGCGACACCGTCGAGTATGTCCGCAGCGAGCGGCAGGCAGGAGAGAGCAAGTACCCCCTGAAAAAGATGATCTCCTTTGCCGTCGAGGGGATAACCTCCCTCTCGATAAAGCCGATCAGATTTATCACGGCGCTGGGCTTTACCGTATTTATGATCTCGCTTCTGATGCTGATATACTTCCTTGTCATACACTTCATGGGCAAGACCGTCCACGGCTGGACGACCACGGTGGTCTCGGTGTGGGCGCTGGGCGGCTTGCAGCTGCTGGCGATCGGTGTCATCGGCGAGTATATCGGTAAAATATACCTTGAGACCAAGCACCGCCCGACCTTTATAATCGAGCGTGATCTTGAGGAAGAAGATAATTAGGACACACCCGCTTTTGCGGATAATAAAGACAGCACAAATATTATTTAAGGAGAGTTTTATTATGGCAAACGAAAAGATGAATGTAGACCAGATCGACAACTCGGCGCTTGTAAGAGCCATCAGGGACATGAGGGCGGATTTCAAGCCCGAGACACAGAACAAGGTCATAAATCAGGCGCTGAGATCGACCTTCTTCCTGCCCGCGATCATCAAGAAGAACACGGGGCTCGTTGCGGGCGCAGACAACAAGGTAAAGTTTGAGGACACCCCTCAGGCCACCTTCCTGCTCATCACCAACAAAGAGAGGGGCACATTCTTCCCTGCCTTCACCGACCGCGAGGACTGCCTGCACTTCAAGAGCGACAGGGAGTTCCAGGTGGCGGTGCTGCGCTTTGCTGACCTCGCTGCACTTTGCGAGCGCACAGGCGATCAGGGCATGACCGTAAACGGCTTCATCATCAACCCCTACTCCGAGAACCTGCCCTTCACAAACGAGATGCTTCAGGGCATCAAGGCAAGGCTAGCAGAGATCAGAGCTCAGGCTCAAGCCGCCAACGGAGAAGGCAAGCCCAATATCACTGTATCCACCAATCCCGACGCTGAATAACAGAAGGAGCTGTCACAGATGCTGGAGAAGGAAGTAAAGATAATGCTCACCGAGGAGGAGTACGAGCGCTGCAAGGAGCTCTTTGACTTCGGTGCGCCTCTGCGTCAGGTGAACAATTACTATTACAGCAGGAAATGCTCCGAACGGGGGATAAGCGTCCGCGTCCGCGAGGTCGGCGGAGAGGTGCTGCTTCAGGTCAAGGTGCCTGTCTCGACAGAGGGCTCGCTTGCCGTGCGCGAGGAGCTTGAGAAAAAGCTGCACTTTGTTCCGGAACGCATCGGCGCCGAAACTCTTGAAGAGGTCTGCGGAGTTGCCGACAGCGCTGTCCGCAGGGGCAGTCTTGAGACCCGGCGCAGCATCTGCAAAACAGACGACACAGAGATCTGTCTTGACAAGAACACCTACCTCGGCGTGACCGACTACGAGATAGAGCTGGAATACACGGGCGAGTACCCGAAGCAGCTGCTGGACAGGCTTGCCGCAGCAGGCATCACCGCCGACAAGCCTCAGAAAAGCAAGCTTGGAAGGTTCCTGAAACGGCTTGGCGAGATCGAAGAAAAATAAAGTGACCCCTCCGTCACGCTTCAGCGTGACGGAGGGGTTTATTTGTGAATTGTGAATTGATAGCTCATCATTTGAGGCAATGCTGGAGCGTTACGGTGTGTCGCCGAAGAGCCTGCGAGCCTCGGCGGCAAGCTCGGAGATGTCGTTTATCACGCCGTCGGGAGCCTCGGCCTTGCCGAAGCCGTAAGCGGCGTGGATAAACTTTATGCCTGCTTCTCTTGCGGCAAGCTCGTCGCCGCGTGTGTCGCCGACATAGATGCAGTCGTCGATGCCGTTGCGCTGCATCACAAGCTGTATATTCCCGCCCTTGGAGAGGCCTGTGGCGCCTGCGCTCTCAAAATCGCAGAACAGCTCCGGATATCCGCAGTGGCCGAGGTAGATCTCGATATAGCCCTCCTGACAGTTGCTGACGATAGCAAGGCGGTAGTCCTTTTCAAGCAGCCGCAGCAGCTCCTCCTCGCCCTTGAAGAACGCGGGCTTGTGGGTCTGCAAATACTCCATCTCTCTGTCCTCGCAGAGCCTGATTAGGCGTATCTGCTCGGCCTGCGGCAGCGTCGGGAACATCTCGGCGGCTATGACCTCAAGGGTCTTGCCCATAAGGCCGCGAAGGTCGCTTTGGGTGACGCGCTCGGGGCGGTCGGTCTGCTCGGCGATGCAGCGGCTCCACGCCTCGGCCACCTCCGCCGAGGAATCCCAGAGGGTGCCGTCAAGGTCGAACAGTATTCCTTTTGAACTCATTGTCAGTATCCTTTCTTTCTGTCAGATGTCGCACTCGGCGTGTCTTGTGACGTGGCAGCCAACGTTTACGGAAACAGGCAGCCCGGCGATATGGGTGGGTGCCTGTTCGATATTCACCGCAAGACAGGTCTGCGTGCCGCCGAAGCCCTGCGGGCCGATGCCGAGGAGGTTGATCTTCTCGAGCAGCCTTGCTTCAAGCTCGCTGTAGAGTGGCTTGGGATTGCGAATGCTCACGGGACGGCAGAGAGCCTTCTTTGCAAGGTAGGCGCACTTCTCAAAATCGCCGCCGATGCCGACGCCGATCACGATGGGCGGACAGGGATTGGAGCCTGCCTTCGCTACAACGGACACCACCCAGTCAACGATCTCGTCCACCGTCACGGAGGGGGTCATCATTTTAAGCTGAGACATATTCTCGGAGCCGAAGCCCTTGGGGGAGACCATGATGTGTACGCCCTCACCCTCGACTATCCTTGTGTGGACGACAGCCGGAGTGTTGTCGCCTGTGTTGACGCGCTCGAGTGGATCACCGACCACAGAGCAGCGCAGCCTGCCCTCCGTGTAGCCGCGGGAGACGCCCTTGTTTATCGCTTCTCTCAGGGAGCCGCCCACAAAATGCACGTCCTGGCCGATGTCGATAAAGACCACAGCCATTCCGCAGTCCTGACAGATAGGGATCTTCTCCTCCTTTGCCACGCGGATATTCTCGATTATCGTTCCGAAGACGGCCTGACCGACGGGTGACTCCTCGGCGGCGGCGCCGCAGCCGATGCACTCCTCCATATCCGAGGGCAGCAAAAGGTTTGCCTTTATGCAGAGGCCGCGGACGGCCTCCTCGATCTCGCTTACGTTTATCTCTCTCATGTTTATCACGTCCTGTTATTGATCTATGTTCTTGTACAGCAGCTCCACCCACGTTCTGCCGTCGGGGGAGATGAAGACCTCTGCGTTCTCCGTGTCATAGCATTCCCCGACGCGGAGGCGGCCTTCGACCTTTTCGATCAGGCTGAGCCTTAAATATTCCTCCGAGACCGCTTCTCTTTCCTCTCCTGTTTCGGGGTCGGTATAGGCAACGGTGAAGCGATCCAGCTCGTGACGGGCTCTTGTATATTCACCGAGCGGACGCTCCTTCCCGAGGAAGCGCGTGAAACGCTCGGTGCGGACTATCCTGCCCGTTACCGAGGGGCACTTCATAAGCTCCTCCATCACAATGATGCGTGCTCGCGCCGCCCTGTTCCTTGTATGATCCGAGAGCGGCCCCCCTATCAGCAGCACCGTCGCCGTCACGATGAATGGCGAAGCCTGGATAAAGCCGCCGCCTGCCGCGAGCATCACGGCTGCCAGCACACAGCACCAGAGGCCGAAGATCATGCCGACGGCTGTGCCTGCGTGGCCTGTGCAGTAGCCCTCGGGGTATATCCTTCTCACGGCTCAGGCCTTTATGAAGTGGAAGATGCGGGACTGGTAGTCGCCCCAGATGCCGCCGATGTTTATTCCGCAGTTCATCAGGGCTGCGCCCGAGAGCTTCTCTTCGGGCTTGTCCTCAAGATAGTAGTAAGCCACAGAATCGAGACCCTTTAATTTAATGCGGCGGCTGCGCTCGTTCGGCCTTCCGAGCACCTGAACGAACTCGAAGAGGGCTTCGCTCTTGTCCTTTGCCACGAACATCCAGGCGTCCCAGGTGTTGTCCTCGAACATATTGCCTATGCGGTAATGGTCGCCCTTGCGGACAAGGGTGTTGTATTTATTGAACTCAGCGATCTGTGCGGGGATAGCGTCGCGGTCCTGCTGCGGTATCCTTGTGACGTCCAGCTCGTAGCCGAAGGTGCCGACCATGGCGACGTGTCCGCGCGTGGTGAAGGGAGTGCTCCTGCCGACGGTGTGGTTCGGGCAGTCGGAAACGTGGGCGCCCATTGCCGAGCAGGGATAGCACATCGAGGTGCCGAACTGTATTTTCAGGCGCTCGATCGCGTCGGTGTCATCGGAGCACCAGATCTGGGGCGAATAGTAGAGCATACCCGCGTCGAACCTTGCGCCGCCGCCCGAGCAGTTCTCGAGCAGGATATGGGGATAGTCGGTGGTGAGCCTGTTCATAAGATCATAGACGCCAAGCACATAGCGGTGCCAGAGCTCCTTCTGTCTTTCGGGAGGAAGGGCGGCCGAGCCGACCTCGGTAAGCTGGCGGTTCATGTCCCACTTGATATACTCGATATTGGCGTTGTCGAGAATGTCCCTCATCATGGAGTAGACGTGATCTCTCACCTCGGGGCGGGAGTAGTCAAGGACGTACTGCTCGCGGCAGAGGGTCAGGGGTCTCCCCTTCACCTGTATCGCCCAGTCGGGGTGGCTGCGGTAGAGCTCGGAGTCGGGGCTTATCATCTCGGGCTCGAACCAGATGCCGAACTTCATGCCAAGCTTGTTGACCTCCTCGACAAGGTGCTTCAGGCCGCCATTTATCTTCTTTTCATAGACGAACCAGTCGCCAAGGGAGGAGTTGTCGCTGTCACGGTGGCCGAACCAGCCGTCGTCCATAACGAGCATCTCGATACCCAGCGAAGACGCCTCTCTTGCGATGTCGATCAGCTTTTCGGTATTGAAGTTGAAGTAGGTAGCTTCCCAGTTATTGATAAGTATCGGGCGGCGCTTGTCCTTGTACTCTCCGCGGATAAGGTTGGTGCGGTAGAGGTCGTGGAAGGTACGGCTCATTTCGCCGAGGCCGGATACGGAATGCACCATGACGACCTCGGGAGCAGTGAAGGTCTCGCCTGGCTCGAGCAGCCACGAGAAGTCCATATCGTTGATGCCCATAACGAAGCGGGTCTTTTTATGCTGTGTCACCTCGGCCTGAGCGATGAAGTTGCCGGAATAGACGAAGTTGAAGCCGAAGGCCTCGCCGCTGTCCTCGTCGGCCTTGTGCTCGCAGAGAGCGACGAAGGGGTTGTTCTGGTGAGAGCTCTCGCCGCGCATCGAGTCGATCGACTGTTTGCCGTGATGCAGGCGGCAGCGTTCGAGGGCGCGTTCTCTTGCCCACGAGCCGTTAAGGGTGAGCATATCGAACTCATGAGTATCGAAGTCAACGCAGGCGGAATAGACGCGCGTCAGGGTGCAGGGCTTATCGCCGATATTTTTCACTCTCACAGAGCGAGTGATGACGTCGAGCTTATCAAAGGCGGTATAGACGAGGGTAGCTTCGAGGGCGGCGGCCTTGTCCTCCATTACGATCTCGAGGGTGGAGCAGGGGCTCTCGGCGGTCGCAAAGGTAGCGGGCAGGCCTTCGAGCTGCGGCTTGCCGTCAAAAATCCTGTGGCTCTTATAGCGCAGGTCGCAGGTCGAGGTGCCGTCGGGCGCCGAGATCTTGAAGGCAGGCTCTCTGTAGTCGCCGATACCGAAGCAGGGGTACTCAAAGGGCAGGGTGTCGAGGTAGACGGCGCGGTCGCGGTCGTTGGTCTCGGGGGTGAAAGGGTTCTCGTCGAGCCTGAGCAGGTAGGTGAGGTCCTCGTCGGGAACGGCGCTGCCGAAATATACATGGGCAAGGTAGTCTCCGCCGGGGGCTATCTTGATGACATAATCCGTATTATTCGCGCGGAGCTTGAAGAGCCTTGCGCTTTCGTTATAGCTTACTGACATAGGGTATCCTCCGTTCAAAAAAGAGTTAAGCGCCGCGAAAAGCGGTCTTAATTTAATATAACATTTTACGGAGAATTATGCAAGCGCGGAAAACGATTTCGGAGAAAATTTTATTTTGATCCGCGTGAGCGGCGGCGAAGCCGCCTCACAACTGTGTGATGTGCCGGAGCTCCCTCGCGATACGGTTTTTTTAATCCGCGAGATCACTCGCAAGCTCGTTCACAACAGCGAAATGTGCCGGGGTTCCCTCGCGATACGGTGGGGGTCAGAGGGCTTTGTGTGAGAGGATATTCACACGCGGAATGATTTTGTTGAGGGTTGGGGCTTCTGCGCCGCTCTTGTTGGCGGTCGCTTCTGCTACGCACCAAGGCTTGTGCGTAACGCTACATTCTTCTACGCCTTTTTTAGCATACATTCTGCTGCGCTCCCTCGCTATGTGTGATAGAAAACATACTGCCACGT
>CAMNBY010000281.1 GCA_946533615.1 uncultured Clostridia bacterium | reverse complement strand
CAGGTCGAGCGGCTCGAGCCCGTGCAGGGCGACGCCCTTGTGTCCGGGCATATGCAGCCGCACCGTTCCCGATGCGGCGTATTCTTTTGCAAAGTCGTATATCTCAGTCTTCTTCGTCATGCTTCATAGCCTCCGTAAGACGTTTAAGGTTCTCGGTGCGGCGGCGCTGTTCAAGCAGGCGCTGCCTTCCGCGGTTTATCGTCCGCGTAACGGTGGAACGGTTGACGCCGCAGCGCCTTGCGATCTCGGCTGGCCGCAGGCCGTCCCTATAATATAGTATTATATAACATTTTTGCTTTTTCGTCAAATTATCCTCAAGCACCGTGCGCAGCAGCCTTGCGTCCTCAAGCTTCGGGCGCTCGTCGGCCTGCCTGCCCTGATGGATGAGCTCATTGAACGAAGCTCTTCTCACGCAGCATCACCCGACCTGCCGCCGCTTTTGGCGCTCTCCTTCGGTTCAAGATATTTTCTTATCATAACTATCGCCTGCATCAGCTCGTACTTCTCGCAGACCAGTGTGTCGATGCGCTTGCAGAGCAGGTTCAGCGCCTCGGTCGGGATGAAGTCCTGCCTCATCAAGCGCAGCTCGTCGATCCGTTCCTCGATCAGCCGCAGCTGCTCCTCGTATGCCTTCAAGATGTTTTTCATGTATGTTACCTCCGATAAATGTCTGTTTGTCTGTTCGTCTTCGGGATCGAACGTTCTTTTCAAAAAACGGGAGCTGAGAGCGCCGCAGGACGGGGCTTCCCGCAGACGAACTCCGTTTTTAACATAAGAACAAATGTTCGATGTCCTCTATATATAATAATACCACATTCGGCAGAAATGTCAATAAGTGATGCAAAATTAATTATTTTTGTGTAATTTGAGGGATTTTTAATGGACAGTTTGTGTAAATTGCTTGTTGCATTATCCGAAAAAGTGTGCTATAATGTAAATTACCGACCTATTGTGGGAGTTTTTGTGGACTGCATAAACAGAAAAAGCCCCTTTTTCGAGGCTGAAAAATACAGCTGTCCAAAAGAATATCCACAAAGCGGCTGATGCTTGTGAAAAGTCCAAGGTCGGCAAGCAGAGCGAAAGCGAGATAAATATATAAATAATAAACGCTTCGCCTGCACGAGAGGTAAAAATTTATGGAGAAAAAAAAGCTTGACAGATTGTCGGAGCTTACAAGAATATCCCGAGAGAGAGAACTGACAGAAAAAGAAAAGGCTGAACGCACGGAGCTCCGCAACGAGTACCGCAGGGCAGTCACAGGAAATCTCAGGGCACAGCTTGAAAGCATGACGATCGTAGAGCCTGACGGCTCTAAAATCAAAGTTTCGGATCTGAAACGAAGCGGGGAGGAAAGTTAATTGGCAGGACAGTCTAAACAGAAGCAGAAGCTGCTCAGAATGGAGCAGATATTCAGGACACAGACAGACGAGGAGCACACCCTCACGGGCAATCAGCTCATTGATATCCTTGAAAAGGAAGGCATCAAGGCCGAGCGCAAGACCATATATGACGACATCGCTACCCTCTGCGACAGCGGAGTGACGATCGAGACCGTCAAGAAGGGACACTCGAACGCCTATTTCTATGCCAACAACAACGACTTCCAGAGCGAGGAGCTTTTTATACTTGCAAGCGCTGTTGCGTCGTGCAGGTTCCTCACCACAAAGAAGTCCAATGAGCTTATCTCGAAGCTGCAGCGCAACACCAATCAGTATACCGCCAACCAGCTTGGCAGGCAGATATTTGTTGGTATGCGCTCGCGCAACAAGTCTGTGAACGAGACTATATATTACAGCATCAATACTATCCAGAACGCTATCGCCAAAAAGCGCAAGATAACGTTCAAGTATTATACCTACAATACGATGAAGAAGCGCCACCTGAAACACGGCGGCGAGCCATATCTCGTGTCGCCCTACGAGCTGGTGTGGGAGAACGATAACTACTACCTCACCTGCCTCTGTCACAACCACGGCAACGTTGTCCGCTACAGAGTTGACCGCATGGCCGAGGTCACGATCACCGAGAACAAGATCGCTTCCTTCACCGACGAGGAAAAGCGCGAGCTTGAGAACTTCAAGTCTCTCTATTCCATGTACGGCGGCGAAAAGAAGGAGCTGCGCATACAGTTCCATGGCTCGCTGATGGACGCTGTCATCGACCGCTTCGGCGAGAACGTCGAGTGCCAGAAGACCTCCGAGGACAGCTTCGTTATCCGCGTTGAGGTGCAGATCTCGCCTCCTTTCTGGGGCTGGCTCTTCCAGTTCGGCACCAAGGCCCGCATCATCGAGCCCTTCGATGTTGTCTCCCAGGCAAGGCAGATACTCCTCGACCTCGCAGAGATGTACTGAGCCGCGAATATTAGTTTATAACGGTATCTTTCCTAAACAGGGAAGATACCGTTTTTGTATGCCTTTCTTTTGAGCTAACTAAAAAAGGAGACCACAAAATTGTGATCCCCTTTTTCAGGAAAGTATGAAAAAGAAAAATTCGTGTTATCGGAATTAGTCCTCGATGGCGTCAGCGACTTCCTCAGCCTTCTCTGCAACTTCCTCAGCTGCATCTTCAACGGCCTCGGCAGCGTCCTCTGCAACTTCCTCTGCTGCGTCCTTTGCTTCCTCGGCGCAGTCCTCGCAATCGGATACGCAATCGTCAAAATCGTCATCTAACTCTTCGTAATCGTAATCCTCGAGTTCTTTTCTCTTCTTCAGAGCAAGAACAGCAGCTGTACCGGCAGCTACAGCACCTGCAGCAGCAAGAATCTTAAAAGCCTTTCCCATGATAAACACTCTCCTTAGTTTTAATCTCAGCCTTGCGGCCATCAAATCCGTTATAGATCGTTATTATTATATCATAGTGACAAGGAATAATCAAGCTTTTTTCAAAAAAATAAAAAAAATAAACAATAATTTGTTGGGTTTGCACAAAAATGTTGCTGTTTTTTGTACACACAAAAGGTCTACATATTCCCCGTAAGTATCATCAGGGCGGAGAGAGCAGCCAGCGGTGCTGTCTCGCAGCGAAGTATCCGCGGCCCCAAAGATGCCGTCAGGAGCCCCGCCTGTTCGGCGGCCTGAGCCTCTTCGGGAGAAAACCCGCCCTCTGAGCCGATTATCATTCCCACTCGCCGCTCTCCTACGGGCGGCTGCCTCGTCAGCGAAAGCCCGCCAAGCTCGTAAAAGAAATAGCTCATGTCCTGAGCCGCCGCAAGCTTGAGCATCTTGTCAAAGTCCACCGCCTCGCAGACCTCGGGAATGATCCCGCGGCCGCTTTGCATCGCGGCGCCCTCGGCGATCTTCTGCCAGCGCTCCTGCTTTTTCGACAGGCTCTTTGCGTCCGGACGAGATACGCAGCGTTCGCTAATAAAGGGGACTATCCGCGAACAGCCAAGCTCCACCGCCTTCTGAATGATGAATTCCATCTTGTCGCCCTTGGGCAGCGCCTGAAACAGCGTAAGCTCAAGGCTCGGCTCGTTGGCACATTCACGCGAAAACAGCACCGAGCACTGTACCTCGTCAGAGGTCATCGTGTCTATCTTGCAGTAGTAGTCGGTACCCTCGCGGCACAGCACAAGCTCGTCGCCGACGCGCATTCTCAGGCTCCGCCCGATGTGTGTCGCTGCCTCGCCCGTGAGCGTTACGCTCCCGTCAGGCTCGTGGTCTATAAAAAATCTCGGCATGATCTCACCTCGCAGTTTTTGCCATAAGGCTAAGGCAACACCGCACAACCACCGGCTAACGCCTTTGCACGC
>CAMNBY010000280.1 GCA_946533615.1 uncultured Clostridia bacterium | reverse complement strand
AATTGCAAAAATCGCATCGGCATGGTGCATTTTTCGCGTAAAAAAAAGAGCCGTTGCGCGAACAGCTCTTTGAATTCAATAATAATTGTGCATTGTGCATCGTGAATTGTGAATTGCATTCACACTTCGCTCGCCCAGCGTATCGCTGCGCTTATCCACTCAGCGGGGACGGGCTGATACTGGCCTTCCCATGTCTGTGTGGTGTGGTCTGCGAGAGAGAGCCCATGTCCGCCCGAGGGGTAGATGTGGCACTCGAAGGGGATCTTGTTCTTCGACAGCGCCTGCATATAGAACAGCGAGTTCTCCACGGGGACGCAGCCGTCGTCGGCACAGTGCCAGAGGAAGGTCGGCGGAGTGTGGCTGCCGACTCTGTCCTCAAGTGAGAGCAGGCTGCGGAGCTCGTCGTCGTTGTCCTCGCCGCCCAGCAGGTTAAGGATAGTACCGCCGTGAGTATATTCCCTGCTGCTCGTCAGGACGGGATAGGCGAGTATCGCCGCGTTGGGGCGTATCTCCTCGGGAGTGCAGCCCAGCGGCTTTGTCAGTGTCTCGCTCTGCCAGAAGTTCGACATACAGCCCGCAAGATGTCCGCCTGCCGAAAAGCCTGCGACTATTATCTTGTCGGGGTCGATATCAAAGCGCTCGGCATTCTGCCTGATGTATCTTAGCGCCCATGCACATTCCAGCAGCGCTGTCGGGAAGCGCTTCTTCACACAGGAATAGCGCAGCACGAAGCAGTTGAAGTCATAGCCCAGAAAGCGGAATGCAACGGGCTCGGCTTCGCGCTCGGAGCACCAGTCGTTGCCGCCCCCGGGGATAATGAGCAATGCCCTGCGGCGGCGTTTTCCCATCTCCTCGGTCTGCATATTGGTGTAGCAGTCCAGCACAGGCTCACAGCCTGTGGGGTCAAGGCCTGCGGCTCTGTAGTCTGCTTCTATCTTTACTCTCTCAAACGGCATTGGGGTATCCTCCTTGGCGGTATCATTCTTCGGCGCTTGCGGCGTCGTCCTCGTCTGTTCCGGCCGCCTCGTCAAAATGGACGGTGACGATATAGCCGTTCCTGCCGTCGCCCGAAATATCGCAGATGCGCTCGGCGTTGTTCTCGTCCCTCGGAATGGGGATATTGGTGGACTTTTCCTCGCTCTTCTCCACATAGAACAGGGCATAGCGGGAGCCGTCCTCGCTTTCAAAGCTGAAGGGCTCGGCAAGGGTGTACTGCTTGATGAAGTCGATGTACTCCTCGAGGCAGAGGTCGTTATAGGTCATTATCTCGGCATGAGGCTTGCCCACATAGCGGTAGTGGTCAGGCATGGCCTCGACGCCCGTAGCCTCCTCCTTCTCGGGCGGATAGCGGAGAATAAAGCCGTAGCGGTAACTGTTGCGTCCAAACCAGGCGTAGTCGCCGTCGCCCGTAAAAGCGGGATAGGTCTTCTCCTCCTGAAAGCAGAGCTGGAGATCGACGGCCAGCGCCGAGTCATGCTCGAAGCAGGGCTTTGAGCGCTCTTCCTTGGCCGGAGTGTAGATCTCGTTTATCATCACCGTGGAGAGATTTGTCTTTTCATAGAAGGCGCAGAGCATCTCGTTCAGGGCGGTGAGCATTCTCTTGCTGCCCTGCAGGGTGGTCGTGGTCGCCCAGGCGATCTGCTCGCCCGACTTGTCAAAAAGATATTTATAAATGCTGTCAAGGTCGCCCGGGGTGCTGTCGTTTCGGAAAGCGGAGTTCAGCAGCACAAGGTCGCCCTCGCCGAGGGCTTCGGCGTTGCGGACGTTGAAATAGCTGAAATTCTCCGCAAGCCCCTTGGCCTCGAAGGGTGCAAAGGCAGAGGGCTCGCTTTCGGTGCTTGCAGGCTCGGCCGTCACGACCGAGCTGTTGTTCTCGGTCTGCTTCTGGGGAGGCACCTCGTCACTGCAAGCGCGGCCTATGGCCAGCACTGTAAGCAGCAAAGCCGCCATGGTCAGCGCGACGTTCTTATATCTCAGCCTGCGGTAAAAGCTGCTGTCAGCCACTTTGCCACCCCTCCTGCTAAAAAACTTGCGCGGGCACAATGCCTTGCACAATGCCTCGCACAATAATTATATCACATTCCGAAGCGGCTGTGAACATTTTTTGTTTCTTTTTGTAATTTTCAGCCATTTGCACAAAATGCAGTCCACAAATTAAACAATTTGACTATATCTTGTGTTTGTAAAAAGCTGTCAGCCCGGCAGCTCAGGCTGTTCAAGCTTGCCTATCAGCTCGAGCTTGCGATTGAGCTGGCGTGAGCGGGTACCGACCAGCTTTTCAAGCTCGCGGTCGGCGTTGCTGATCTGCTTCTGGGCGGCGCGGAGAGCCTCGTCGAACTTGCCGAACTCGGTTCTCACCTCGTTGAGCACGTTCCAGACCTCGCCCGAGCGCTGCTGTATCTCAAGGGTCTGGAAGCCCATGCGCAGGGAATTGAGCAGCGCCGACATAGTCGATGGCCCGGCGATGTTCACGTTGTATTTTCTTTGCAGCTCGTCCACGACGCCGCTGTTCACGACCTCGGCATAAAGCCCCTCGAAGGGCAGGAACATGACGGCAAAATTGGTGGTATAAGGCGGCGCGATATACTTCTCCTTAATGTCCTTTGCGCATTTTTTTATGACATCCGCCAGCTGGCGCTTGGCTGCGGCGACGGCCTCTGGTGCGCCCGAATCGTAGGCGTCCTGCAAGGCGGCGTAGGTGTCCCCGGGGAACTTGGAGTCGATCGGGAGATAAACGACGCTCCCCTTCTCGGCTCCCGGAAGCTTCACGGCGAACTCGACATGGTTGCGGCTGCCGGGCACAACTGCTTTTTCCGTGTCGTACTGATCCTTGGTAAGTATCTCGCCGAGGATAGCGCCAAGCTGTATCTCGCCCATGATGCCTCTGTTTTTCACGTTCGTGAGGACTTTTTTCAGATCTCCCACGCCGACGGCTATGCTCTGCATCTCGCCCAGCCCCTTATAGACCTGCTCCAGTCTCTCGCTGACCTGTTTGAAGGACTCGTTCAGCTTGGAGTCCAGCTTTTCGCTGACGGTCTCGCGGATCGCCTCGAGGCGCTTGGAGTTGGAGCTCTGCATTGCTTCGAGCTGCCTGGTGTTGGAATCCTGGATAGCTTGCAGGCGGGTGTCAATGGTAGCTCTGAGGTTTTCCATCTTCTGCTCGTTGGAGGCTTCGAGGGTGGCGAAGCGCTTTTCGAGCATGCCGAGCCGCTCGGAGAGGCCCGTGCTCATATCCTCAAGCTTTTCACGCTGCCTCTCGGTGCCCGCATTCTGTGTGTTGGTCATCATAGTGCCGAGGTTTGAAAACCCGGACTGTATACTTTCGCTGACCTCCCGCCTCAGCTGGCTCTGCTGTCTTGAAAAGCTGTCGCCGAGCCTGTCGGCGGCCTCCTCAAAGCCGCTGTCCCGACGCGAGAACAGCTTCACACAGACCACCGCCAGCAGGACGGCCTCGATCAGAACCGCTGCAAGGATAACTGCTTCCATAGTTTGCACTCCCCTTTCCTCAGACAATTATACCACACCCCGGAGCCGCGGTCAAGGCTTACGAGTACAATTTTCAGGACAGCAGTAGACAAAAAACAGGACACCGCAGCCGGTGTCCTGTAGATAGTATCAAAGCAGAGTGATGTTGTTCTTTGCGCACTGCTCGCGCATCTCCTCGGGCCATACGGAGGACTGCACCTCGCCGATATGAGCCTTTTCGAGCAGCAGCATACAAAGCCTTGACTGGCCGATGCCTCCGCCGATGGTCAGGGGCAGCTTGCCTTCGGCGATCATCCTGTGATAGTCGAAGCGCATCCTGTCCTCGGCGCCTGCTTCCTTCAGCTGTGCCGCAAGGCTCTTCTCGTCCACCCTGATGCCCATCGAAGAGATCTCGATAGCGTTGTCAAGGATCTGATCCCAGAAGAGCAGGTCGCCGTTCAGGCTCCAGTCGTCGTAATCGGGAGCGCGGCCGTCATGGGGCTTGCCGCTTTTCAGCTTGCCGCCTATCTGCATCACGAACACGGTGCCGTGTGTCTTGCAGACAAGCTTCTCCCTCTCCTTCGGTGTGCTGTCGGGATACATATCCTCCAGCTCCTGTGAGGTGATGAAATACACCTTGTCGCTTATGGGCTGCTTCAACGCGGGATAGCGCAGGCTCACCTTTCTCTTTGTGAAGGCGATCGCCTTGACTATCGACTCGACCGTCTTTTTAAGGTAGTCGAAATTTCTGTCGCTGCGCTCGATAACCTTTTCCCAGTCCCACTGGTCAACAAAGATCGAGTGGACGTTGTCCAGATCGTCGTCGCGCCTGATCGCGTTCATATCGGTGTAGATGCCCTCGCCGAAGTGGTAGCCGTAGCGGTAGAGCGCCATTCTCTTCCACTTTGCAAGTGACTGCACGACCTCTGCGCTGCCGCTGCCGATCTCCCTGATAGAGAACTCGACCTTGCGCTCAACGCCGTTCAGGTCGTCGTTGATGCCGCTGTCCTTGGTAACGATCAGCGGAGCTGTAACTCTGTCCAGAGTCAGGGCAAAGGACAGCGCCTGCTGAAAAATGTCCTTGATATATTTTATGGCGTGCTGGGTCTCTCGAAGAGTCAGCACAGACTGGTAATACTTTGGCAAATATAGTCCGCTTGACATAAGGATCCTTCCTTTCGTCTTATCTGATGTTTCCGACCGTCCTCGGGTAGAGGATAACGTCTCTTATGTTGCTGATGCCCGTAACGTACATCACGAGCCTCTCGAAGCCGAGGCCGAAGCCGCCGTGAGGCACCGAGCCGTATTTTCTCAGGTCAAGATAATCGGCATAGGGCTCAAGGTTCATGCCGCGCTCGTTCATTGCCGCGAGCAGCTTGTCATAATCGGCTTCACGCTCGCTGCCGCCGATGATCTCGCCGACACCCGGTACAAGAAGGTCTACCGCCGCAACGGTCTTGCCGTCGGGGTTCTGCTTCATGTAGAAGGACTTGATCTCCTTGGGGTAATCGGTGACGAATACGGCCTTTTTGAACACCTTCTCGGCGATGTAGCGCTCGTGCTCGGTCTGGAGGTCGCAGCCCCATTCAACGGGATACTGGAAGTCCTCGCCGGATTTTTTCAGAAGCTCTATCGCCTCGGTGTAGGTAACGACGCCGAACTCGTGGGAGATGAGCTCGCGGAGCCTCTCGACAAGGCCGTTCTCGAAGTGCTTGTCAAAGAACTCCATCTCGTCGGGGCACTTGTCCAGCACGGTGCCGATAACGTACTTGACCATTTCCTCGGCGACCTCCATAACATCGGGGAGCTCGGCGAAGGCTATCTCGGGCTCAACGTGCCAGAACTCGGCAAGGTGCTTGGGGGTGTTGCTGTTCTCGGCACGGAAGGAAGGCCCGAAGGTGTAGATCTTTCCGAGAGCCAGAGCTGCGGTCTCGCCCTCAAGCTGTCCCGAAACGCTGAGGCCTGCTCTCTTGCCGAAGAAATCGGCAGCGTAGTAATCCTCCTCGCTCTTGCAGTCGGGAGCATAGCCCACGGTCGTTACCTGGAACATCTCGCCTGCGCCCTCGCAGTCGCTGGCGGTTATCAGAGGAGTATTGATATATACATATCCCCTGTCCTGATAGTATTTGTGTATCGCCTCGGCAAGCACGGAACGAACGCGGAGCACGGCGTTGAAGGTGTTCGTCCTGCCGCGGAGATGCGGCATCGTGCGCAGGAACTCGAGGGTGTGGCGCTTCTTCTGTAGGGGATAATCTGCGGGGCAGGTGCCGATGACGGTGATCTCAGCTGCGTTGATCTCGGGTGCGCCCTGTCTGCCTTCCACAACTGTGCCGACCACTTTAAGGGACGTACCCAGATGCAGGGCGTCCTCGTAGTCGATGTCCAGTGCCTTATCTATAACTATCTGCAAATGCTTGAGGGACGTGCCGTCATTGAGCTCGATGAATGCGACGTTCTTTGAATTGCGCGCAGTCCTCACCCAACCGCAGACCGTCACGCTCTGCCCGATGTGCTCCTTGTTTCTGAATACCTCGATGATGTCAGTGTGTTTCATGTTAGACAGCTCCTTTTTCTTTTTTCGGGACAATAAAAATCGTCCCGTATCTCAATGATACAGGACGAGAGACTAAGCTTCCGTGGTGCCACCTGAATTGCCGCTTGTGCGGCCGCTCTTTTCTGCTTAACGCGCAGGTCACGTCTTACCTACTAAACACAGCGGAGCTGCGATTTCGGCTTGCTGCTCGGGGGTGTTATTCACACGGGCTCTGCTGTGCGGCTCTCACCTTATCCGCACTCTCTTTGAGTGAACTCCCGGGCTACTTCTCCCTGTCATGGCATTTATTATTCTATATTGTAGCACGCAGGAGCGGATTTGTCAAGAGGTTTTTAGTTCACATCTCGGGCTCAGCGGATTATTCAAAAAACGTTCCGTCCCTGACAAGGCACCACTGTCCTTCATGCTTAGTGTAATGCAGCGGTATCTTTGTGCTGAGGTCATAATACGTAGAAGGATCGAAGTCGTTCTCGAACGGGGTGTCCTTGACCCAGAAAAAGCCGCCGCAAAGCTTTTCGCCGTCTATCGTAACGTACCACCAATCGGGGATCTCGTCATGGATATAGCTTTCGTCGGGGCTGGGCTTCTGACCCGCGTCCTGCATAGCGTCGTCCTTGTCGGGAGAGCAGATCTTCATGCAGTCCTTGCAGTAGTAAAAGGAGACTTTAGTGCCTTTGTAATAAGCGAATCCGTCGTTTGCCCAGCCCCTCATACAGGTGTCCTGATGCGCTTCCATCTCGTCACCGGCTTTGATGTTCTCGGGGGTATCGGATACGGTCGAGTTATATGCCGTCGGATTCATCCAACCGCAGTGACACCTGAGATACTCTTTCCCATACATTTGGTATATTGGCACCCAATTGTGCTTGTGCGAGGACTTTGCGGGCTCGGCGGGTTTTTCCGTGGTCGTCGTCACGGTGTAAGTCTCATACCTGTCCTGAAAGCAGCCTTCGCACCAGTAAAGGATAGTGCCGCAGCCGTCGTCCCACTGCTTTATCCAGTTATGGATATGCTGAGTGGTAACAAAGGGCTGAGTCTGCACCGTGACGGGAGCAGCTGTCACGGTAGTACCCTGAGTGGCGGGAGCTGCGGGCGCTGCCTCTGTCTGAGAAGAGGTCTTTTTGGTCGTCTTTTTTGTTGTCTTTTTGGTAGTCGCGGCCTTGGTGGTCGTGGTCGCTTTTGTTGTTGTGGTCGCCGTGGCGCTCTCGGTCGCGGGAGCGGTCGTGGCAGTGGTCGTGTAGGTCGCGGTCTCGGAGACCGAACTGTCAGGGGCCTCGCTCACCTGTGAAGGATCAAAGCTTTCGGTATTTGCACAGGCTGCAAGGCCAATGCTCATACAGACCGCCGCGAAGATAGTGGCAAGTTTTTTTAACATACAGATCCCTCCCGATCGGTTATCTTTATTATATCATATCAAAAACAGTTTGGCTATGCCTTTTTTGAATACGACCCGCAAAACCGCCCCTCGTTATGCCTGAAAGCTATATCCGAAACGCACCGCTTTTGCTGTTCTCTGTTTATTAGATTACTCAGGGAAGAAAAGGTTACCGCTGTTTCAAAAAATATCAAAAAAGCCCCCGCTTTCTGCGAGGGCTTGATGATCCTGTCTTACTTCTTCTTTACGAACTGATGAGACTCGACGTCGTAAGATTCCTTGCTCTTTCTGCCAAGGATTATGAACAGCACGGCAACTGCCAGCACGATGCCTGCCACAACGCCGATGACGACGAAGATCACGTTGCTGCCCGAAGACGAGCTTGATTCGGCTGCGGAGGCGGCTGTGGTCTCCTCGGGTGCGGGATCTGCGGCTGCGGTCGTTGTGGTCTCGGGAGCGGACTCTGCTACAGACTCCTCTGCTGCCGAGGCATCTTCGCCCTCGGAGGCGGTCTCCTCGTCCTCGGGGATAACGTGTGAGCCGACGAGCTTGCAGTTAGTTATGTACATTCCTGTACACTTGATAGTGGAGGTGCCCGTGTCGCCGACGTTGATGGCGCTTACCTTTGAGAAGTCCGCGCTGCCGTAGGCCTCGATCATATCAACATAGTTGAAGACCGCCCAGCCATCGCCGAAATCGGCGGGAGCGACCTTGGCCCATACATTTCCGCCGTCGTTCATCGGCGTGTCAGGGTCTTCCCAGCTCTGGATAATGAGCTCTACGGGTGAGCTTTCGGGCTCCTCCTCGTCGCACTCAAAATTCACGATCACCTTGGAAGAAGTGGTCATTCTCGAGGCGTCGAAGACGTTGAAGTCATAGCTGACGGACTGGCTCCAGTTGCTGCTGTCCTTGGCGGCGGAAACGTCGAAGGCAACGGGGTTTGTGCTGTCCTTGACGTCGTCGCGGGCGGCGGCATTATTGGCGGTCACGCTCTTGCAGGTGATCTCGGCGCCGTTTGCTGCCACGGCGATCTCCATGACGGGTGAAAAGTCCGCGCTGCCGATGCCCTTGAGCAGATCTTTATAATCTGCTGTGGCTTCGCCGTCGCCGAAGGCCGAAGGAATGACCTCGCAGGTGGCAGCTTCGCCTGCGCCGCCGTTTGCGTCGCTCTCACTGTTCCAGTAGGTGAGCATCAGCTTCACGGGGCTTTCGGCGCTGTCCTCGCCGCCCTCATATTTTACGGTGATAGAAGTCTCGTTGGTGATCTGAGCCGCCGAGAACTTGTCCTGCGCCAGAACGCACGAGATCCCGTCGCTTGTGGTCTCGGCCTTGTCGGTCTTGATCTCGATGTCCTCGGCGAAGACCGAGATGCCCGAAGCCGAAAGGGCCATCGCGGCGCCTGCGATCACAGGCAGCAGTTTCTTTATCATAGGCTTATTCTCCTTTACACAGTAATATCTTATCTACTAAATTATAGCACATGGCCGAATAAACGTCAATTTTGCGATTTGGAGAATTTAAGGCCATTTTTCGCGCCTTTGTAGTAATAAACGTCAAATATCGGATATTTTGTTAATATGATTTGCACAAAAAACATTGCGCCGCTTTGTGAATTTTTCACGAAAACGTTTTCACTGTTTCGGAAAACGCTATCCGCCCGAGAATACAAAAACAGACCCGAAGGCACAAAGCCAACGGGTCTGCATATAAACTTTTTAGCCGAGGACTACCTCTACCTCGTGCTCTGTGCCTGCCTCAAATACGGGCAGAACATTTCCGTTGATCTTAACGCCGTCAACGACTACGCTCTTGACGCCCTTGCTAACGTGCTCGGGGTTCTTGAAGGTGATGTTGTAGGTGTTGTTGCGGAACTTTCTGGTCAGCTTGTAGCCGTCCCAAGCCTCGGGGATAGCGGGATCCACCTTGAGGCCGTTGTAATCTGGGATTATACCGAGAATGTACTGGGAGATAGCCACGAAGTTCCAGGAGGCTGTACCTGTCAGCCAGCTGTTCTTTGCCTCGCCGTGTCTCTTGGCGTCCTTGCCTGCGATCATCTGAGCGTAAACATAGGGCTCGGTCCTGTGCAGGTCGGAGATGTCCTCGAGATATGCGGGAGCGATCTTGGAGTAATACTCAAAGGCCTGATCGCCGCGTCCGGCTACTGCCTCGGCGCAGATTATCCACGCGTTGTTATGGCAGAAGATACCGGCATTCTCCTTATAGCCGCCGGGATATGTAGAGATCTCGCCGTACTCCTTGTAGTATCTTGTGAATGCAGGATTATTCAGCACAAGGCCGTACTTGGTATCAAGATACTTCTTCACGCTGTTCAGTGTGATGATGTCCTTGCCGCTCTCCTTGCCAAGGCCGCCCATTACAGCAAAGCCCTGAGGCTCGATGAAGATCTTGCCCTCCTCGTTCTCGTGAGAGCCGACCTTTTTGCCGAAGTCGTCGTAAGCGCGGAGGAACCACTCGCCGTCCCAGCCGTACTCGAGGGTGTTCTTGTTCATCTTGTCGATCTCAGCCTGAGCCTTGGCGGCCTCGTCATCAAGTCCCTTGTACTTGCAGAGCGCAACGTACTCGGGTCCGATGAAGCTCATCATAGCAGCGACCATCACGGACTCGGCAACCTGGCTGAACTTCTTCTCGCCGTACTTGGGAGAGGTATAGGTCTGGAAGCTCTCGCCGGGGGTATCGGAATGGCAGGAGAGGTTGAGGCAGTCGTTCCAGTCTGCTCTCATTGCAAGAGGCAGGCCGTGAGGTCCTACGCAGTTTGCAACGTGCCAGAAGCTCATCTTCAGGTGGTGCATCATGCTCTGAGCCTTGCTCTCGTCGTTGTCATAGGGCACCTGCTCGTCAAGGATGGTATAGTCGCCTGTCTCCTTGATGTACTGAGCGGTGGAAAGGATCATCCACAGCGGATCGTCGGAGAAGTCGCCGCCGATGGCATCGTTGCCCTTCTTTGTAAGGGGCTGATACTGGTGATAGCAGCCGCCGTCCTCGAACTGTGTAGCAGCGAGGTCAAGTATACGCTCTCTTGCTCTGTCGGGGATCTGGTGAACGAAGCCGAGCAGATCCTGGTTGGAGTCACGGAAGCCCATGCCTCTGCCGATGCCGCTCTCGAAGTAGGAAGCGGATCTGGACATATT
>CAMNBY010000279.1 GCA_946533615.1 uncultured Clostridia bacterium | reverse complement strand
ACCTCTACATCGGCTCTATCGCTACTCCGGCAGGAGCAAGCACCGATGTTCAGAACGAGGTAGCAGTAGTAAGCGCCGCAGTAAGCTCGGCAGGTATGTCCCTCTATCAGAACGGTGTAGGCCAGTTCATCACCGGCAACGTCTATGTCAAGAAGGGCAGCGGCTCTTCGCAGAAGGGCAACGTGTATATCAACCAGAACGGCGCAGGTGCTATCGTTAACGGCGATATGTTCGTTGACGGCGATATCTACATCATCGCAGGCAAGCTCACCATTAAGGGCGCCCTCTATGTCGGCGGAAAGATCTACGGTCCCGACGGCTCTGAGATCACCGGCAGCGGCGGAAACATCGAGTATATTATGAAGATGAGCACCAACGCTTCCAACAAGCGTTCCGAGAAGCCCGATATGGACTACGCTCCGGGCCTCTATGAGTACGGCGTAAAGGACGATCCTACGGTCTCCAATCCTTCTTCCTACCGCGACTGCACTCCTAACGATATGTACAAGGAAGGCACCATAAACAACCTCGCTAATCCCGAGCTTGCAAAGGCCGCCAAGTACATTCAGGATAAGTTCAAGTTTGCGCTGGCGCACGGAACCGATACTCCTTACACCAACGCCTCGGGCGGTACAGCTTATCCTTCGGACATCGTTACCGTAAACTATTCGCAGAGAGGCGCTAAGTACGGCGCGGGTGTAAACATCACCAAGAGCTGCAAGCTCTCGCTCCAGGAGGTCAACCCCAGCTGCGTAGCAGGTAACACCCCCGCCAAGTTCACTGTTCACGTTACCAACGAGGACATCGTTATCCTGCTCCCGATGACCGGCTCTTCCAGCCAGATGGGCGCAAAGATCAGAGTCGATAACTCTGCCAAGACAGGTGACTACTTCGTTTACTTCATGTTCTATGATCCGAACAACTCGAACGAAGAGACCGCCAACTACTACACCAAGACCGCTGCACAGAATTCCTCGAAGACCATCATCTTCTCGCCCGGTCCTAACGCCAAGGGCGGAGCTCAGGTCAGCGACACCATGTTCTGTGAGATGAACAGCAACACTATCACAAACTACGGAAGCACCAATATCTTCTATATGCTGCCCGACGGCATGAACATGAACATCGGTGCGAACGGTATCCACTCGATCCTCCAGGGCGTTGTTTACGGACCTAAGTCCAAGATCAACTTCACCGAGCCCGCAAACTCCGGCGACTACAGCGGTGTTTACGGACAGATCAAGGTCGAGAGCTACTATGTAGCACAGAACCACAATATCCAGAACATCTTCAACTGCCCGCCTGCAAACGATTCGATCCTCGGATTTATCGCAGCCAAGCAGCCGAGCAGCGGCAACCTCAAGTTCAAGTATTACGTTAAGCACACCTGATAAAAAGGAGGCGTATTTGAAATGAAAATGAAAAATAAGCTCTCCAAAGGTATGACCCTGGTCGAGGTAATGGTCTCAATGGTCATCTTTGCGATCGTGGCCAGCGCAACGCTTACCGTTATCAGCAACGCTAACAAGCTTTCAAACCGCAGCAAGATGCGCGACAGCGACCTTGCCGATCAGACAGCGATCATCGGCAAGAAGGCCGATGACCAGCTCCAGGATCTTACTCCTTCGGGCAAGAGCTACTTCATGCAGTTCATCCCCGCAGGCGGCTCAACAGTAAAGGCTCCCGACTACGGCCTCTATCAGGCTGACGAGGCATCGTTCGGCAACGAGTTCGGCTTCCAGCTGAAGACCATTCAGCCCACCACCGGACTCAACGCCCTGACCACCAGCAACTCCGGCCAGGACGAGTACCTTTACAGCTTCAAGAACGAGTATTTTGAGTCTGTTACGATTAAGGTAACTGTTAATAACGGTTATATCTATGAGGGCGTCAGGGGCGGAAATGCCTACACCCACACAGCCGAGACCTACACCAGGACCGTAAGAGCAGGCGAGACAGCTATCTTCGGATATTACAACCCCAGCTTCAACAGCTCGAGCGACATAAAGATAAGCGTCAAGACCGCCTCTTATGCAGGCGCTAACCTTTCGACAGGTTCGGGTGCAAGCTTCAACGCAACAGTGCGCAGAGCAAATTATGTGTTCTCTTCCACAGGCGGCACAAATCCGCTGCTTACGGTAGCAGGACCCACATATCCCACATCTTGATGACAGGAGGTAAAGAAAATGAAAAAATTATCTAAAGGCTTTACCCTTGTCGAGCTCATCGTCGTTTGTGCCCTGATGGGCATTGTAATGGCAGGAGCGATGGCTCTGCTGAATCCTACCTCAAGGATAGCCAACAAGATCAAGAGCCAGAACGATGAGGAGAGCATTGCGATCTATGTTGCAAGATATATGAGCCGCGAGCTCACTTATGCAACCAAGGTACAGATCGTCGGCGCAGACGCCAGTGACCCTGTTCCCGCCGCTTCAAGCGACTATACAGCAGTTTATGTTGTTGACAACACCTCTACTCGTGCAGCCTCCAAGAAGGGCTGCAAGGGCGAGGTCATCAGAGGCCAGTGGGCAGGCGGCAGCATCACCAACCAGTTTGTTGTCGGCCAGGAAGTTCTCTACGGCGAGGAAGATTTTGATATCGTTCTCTCCGAGTATTCCGAGTCTGTAGGTCAGGCGTTCATGACCCTTGACTTTGCAGCTTTCCCGATGACCGCCCGGAACGGCTCTTATGTAAGAGACACCGACAGGACCTACAGGTACAAGGAGTCCGTTGAGTTCCTCAACATAAACTCTCAGAACGGCAATATGCCAAAGCCCGTAAACGCCGACCAGTTCAGCGTCAGCATCGACCCGAACGTAAGCACAAAGACAGATAAGCTCTACATCTTCTTCTGTCCCGCTATAGACACGGTATTTGCCAGCTCGGCATATTCGTCCTCGTCTTATTCTTCGGCACCGTCCTCCACGACGCTGTCTCCTTCCTCGACGAGCGTAACACCTTCTTCTGTTACTCCTTCGCCGAGCCCCAGCCCCGCAAAGACCTATACTGTTGTTTATATGAACAAGAGTAATTCGTTCACTATACAGAACGTTCCCCAGGGTTCAAACCTTAACTCCTACATTCCGATGGAGGCTGCACACTATCCTGTTACAGAGGATGCGGATAAATATTTCTCTGACGGCTGGTACTACGGGCCCAACGGCACAGGCGAAATGATCGGCGACGCAGATGACTCACACGCCACAATGGGAAACATCACAGTCTATAAGAATTGGGTAAAGGGCGTACACGTTGTATTCAAGGACTTTGCAGGAAACGTTATTGGCGACACCTATGTTGCTCAGGGCAGCGCCGCGAGCAATCCCGATGTCCTGCCTACACCCTCCGACAGCAAGCTCATCTTTGATAAGTTTGTAAAGGAAGGCACCACCGAGGAGATCGGCCAGGCCCTTACAGGCACCGAGGTCGTATACGTTCCTACCAGCAGGACAAAACCCGCTGATTCGGCAGACGTCGTGATCCATTACTGCGTACCCTTCAAGGGATCCATCACGCTCGACACCCGCAACAATTCATTCATCTGGAACAACGCTTCCCAGAGCGGAACATGGTATAGCAACTATGACAACATGACCCGCGCAAAGGGACAGATGGATACCTTCGCCGAGCTGAAGGAAGGCGCAAGCGTCAAGCTTGCAGGCAACGACAGCTACAAGGTAACTGTCAAGGCCTCTGACTACGGCAAGACCCTGGATTACTATTACTACTACACCACGCTCGGCGATCTGGTATTCAGCACAACACCTTATACCGAGCACAAGCAGAATGTTACCCTCCACTTCATCGACTCACCCAACTCGATGATCATCGCACCCTGGAACGGCAAGCGCGGTTATGTCGTTGACGAAAACGGCGCCGAGTATAACCTGACAGGTGAGAACACAATGTGGCAGGGTGGCTGCACAGGTGAGAAGAAGATGACCATCTACACCTACACCAACTTTACTGTAGCCGACAACAGAGCGACCAAGGCTCTGCAGGCGGCAGACGGCTCGAGCGATCTGTATATCTTCAAGAACCTCAACGGTGACTTCCAGATCTCTGACACTCAGCCTCCTACGATCACTACCCTGACAGTAAGCTTCCTTGACGCTCCCGCAAACAACAAGATCTCTGCAACAGCAACAGGTACAGTCTATGTGCCCAGCGAGAATAAAGAGTACACGCTCAACGGCAACACTCAGGACTTCTTCGCCAATGACTGTGGCGCAGGTTCATCGCATTCCTTCAAGGTAACTCAGCAGACCACCTTCAGCGTAGACGGCAAGGGCTATATCCTTGGCAACTACGGCGGTTCCTATAAGGTATGGTACTACAACGGCACTTGGTACAACACCAAGGCCGAGGCCGACGAGGCTTATGCGGCCGACCACAACGGCGCAAGCAGCTTCACAGGCGTGATAAACGTACACTGGAGCAGCCGCACAGCCACCTACGCTAACAACGAGCCCGACGGCGGTTGGAAGACCAACCTGCTCGGAAACTTCGATCAGTGGTATGGCAATGTCTCCAACAGGTCTATCTCTGTAGGCAAGTCGGATACACTCCAGATCTGGATCGTTACTCAGTGGAACAGCACCAAGGCTTCAGTATCCTACACTTACGACCAGCTCGCAAGTGCAGGTGTAACAGATATCTGGATCATGCAAGGTAATATCACTACCGAGCGTCCCGATAACTGGGTAGACTGATAGTCGAAAAAAGAATATCCTTTCACGGGCGGCCTTGCGCCGCCTGTTGAAAAATTCCCCTCGGGCGGCAAGCTGTCCGAGAGGAATTTTTGAGCAAAAACGTGAAACGCCGCCCTCAGTGAGAGCGGCGCCTGCATTGATACGGTTTTTAAGTTATTCGGCAAGCATTTCGTTCAGACCCGTGAACGCCATGTACCAGTCGGCAAGGTTGTTGCCGTAGAGCACTGCGACTGCAACGCCAAGCGAGAGCCAAGGCCCGAATGCAAATACAGAGTTCTTTGTGAAGCGTTTGATGATGATGCCCGCTATCGAGCCCGAGATAAGCGCAACCGCAAGAGCAACAAGCGTGTTCTGCATCCCGAGGAACAGCCCGCAGGCAGCCATCAGGTAAACATCTCCGCGGCCCATCGCCCTGCCCTTCGAGAGAAGCTCGATCAGCAGCAGCGGTACCGAAACGATAAACGCACCGACAATGTGCGACCAGATCGGTATGTCGTAATCGTGGTGATTGAACACGATGTACAGCACGCCAAGCACGGCAATAAAGATCACAACGTAGTTCGAGATCAGCTGGGTGTCCCAGTCCATGAAGAACACAACGATCAGCGCCGAGAAGAGCAGTCCCGTAAGAACAAAGTTTATGGGATGCACCGCAACGTCGAGCTTCCAGGCGATGAAGACCCAAAGCAGAGCGTTCAGCGCCTCGACCACCGTGTATCTCGGCGAGATGCGAGCTCCGCAGGCGCGGCACTTTCCGCGCAGCCAGCACCAGCTGACGATCGGGATAAGATCACGCCGCTTTATCTCTTCGCCGCAGGTCATGCAGTGAGAGTTGCGCTTGATGAGGGACTCCTCCTTCGGCAGGCGGTAGATGCAGACATTCAGAAAGCTGCCGATGGCCGCCCCGAACAAAAAGGCGAACAGGTAAATAACACCGTAGAATAAAAAGTATTTAGTGCCCAATACAGATTACCTCCTAAGGCTTTTGTATATCTTATTTTAGCACATATTTTGTAAAATGTAAAGCTTTAAGCCGAATTTTAATAACACTTCTGCCGAGCCGCAGACGGCAGGAGCGCACCCATTCTTACTGCGGAGAAGGAGCAGATTTATGAAGAACGGACCTATAGGTCAATACCTCGTTGAAAAGAAGCTGATCACTGACGACCAGCTTGCACAGGTGCTTGCAAAGCAGAAGGACCCCGCATCAAAGGGCAAGCTTTTCGGCGATATCATCGTCGAGATGGGCTTTGTGTCGGACGTTCAGTTCACGCAGGTGCTGGCAGAGAGGCTGAACGTGCCTTTCATCGACCTTGATAATAAGGTGCTCATGCCCGACATCGTTAAAAAGGTGCCCGAGCCTGTTGCAAGAAAGTATAACGTTATCGCCGTTGACAAAATGGGCAAGAGAATGTCCGTTGCGACCAACGACCCCGTAAACTTCTATATCTTTGAAGACCTGAGAGCTATAACGGGCTGCAATATCTCGCCCGTACTCGCGACCAAGAGCGCCATCAACCGAGCTATCGGTAAGATGTACTCCGAGGGGCAGACCGAATCCATCGCCGCCGAGGCTCAGAAGGAGAAGGAAGAGGAGCTCAACCTTGAAGAACTCAAGGATATGTCCGAGGAGAGAATCGAGAGTGCTCCTATCGTTAAGCTGGCTACCGCTATCGTCGAGAACAGCCACCGTATGGGCGCAACGGATATCCATATCGAGCCCTTCAAGGATATCACAAGGATAAGAGTCAGAGTCGACAGTGACCTGATCGAGCTTATGACCCTTGCTCCCGCGCTTCATGTTTCGCTCGTAACACGTTTCAAGATCCTCTCGGGAATGAACATCGCCGAGAAGAGAATACCTCAGGACGGCCGTATGTCACAGGAAGTTGACGGCACCGTCCTCGACCTCCGTGTATCTAACCTGCCAATGGTCTACGGCGAGAAGGTCGTTCTCCGTATCCTTGCGGGCGACGCTTCCGTAAGAAGGATACAGGATCTCGGTATGACCGACTATAACTATAAGAGATTCCGCGATATACTCAAGGTTCCGCAGGGCGTTGTGCTCGTTACCGGACCTACAGGTTCAGGTAAGTCTACCACCCTTTATGCGGCTTTGGGCGAGATCGCTAAGCCTAACCTCAACGTAATCACCGTCGAAGACCCTGTCGAGAAGAAGATCGCAAACATCAACCAGTGCCAGATAAATGAAAAGGCCGGAATGACCTTCGGCGCTGCGCTGAGATCTATCCTCCGTCAGGACCCCGATATCATCATGATCGGTGAGATGCGTGATACCGAGACCGCTGAGATCGGTATCCGTGCCGCTATCACGGGACACCTTGTGCTCTCGACACTTCATACCAACGACGCCGCTTCCACCGTTACCCGTCTTGTGGACATGGGTATCGACGCCTACATGGTCGCGACCTCGCTTATCGGTATCGTTGCTCAGCGACTTACCAAAAAGCTCTGCCCCGAGTGCAAGAAGGCAAAGATGACCACCAACGAGGAAAACGAGCTGCTGGGCATTACTTCTTCTGTTTCTATCTTCGAGGCGAATATAAACGGCTGTCCAAAGTGTACCAAGGGCTATAAGGGACGAACCGCTATCCACGAGATCCTGCTGGCTACTCCGAAGATGAAGGAGATAATCGCCGCAGGCGCAAAGAGCGAGCAGATCGCAGAGCTTGCCAAGAAGGAAGGCTGCCTGCTGCTTCGTGATAACGTTTCTAAGCTGGTACAGCAGGGCATCACCGATATGGGCGAGCTTATCCGTGTTACCTACGCGGTATAATGTTTTTGAGATCAAGTATTGTTTCCGTGTTTTCGGTGCAGTACAAATTATAAAAAATTGGAGGTAAACTTCTATGTCAGTTGATATCAACAAGATCCTTGACGAGTCCAGAGCGCTCGGATGCTCCGACCTTCACTTCACAGTCGGAATCCCCCCTATCGTAAGACAGGGCGGTAACCTGAGAAAGCTTTCGAGCTACCCTGATATGACCGAGATCGACATCCTGAAGATCTGCGAGGATATGTGTACTGATAAACAGCGCCAGTCCATCAAGGACCATATCGACACCGACTTTACATTCGTTTCAAGCAGAGGCTTCCGTCACCGTGTAAACGTGTACCGCCAGAGAGGCAACACCGCTATCGCGATCCGACTTCTGAGAAACGATATCCCGACCCTGACCGACCTGAACCTGCCTCCCGTGCTTGCAGAGTTTGCAATGCGTCCCCGTGGACTGGTGCTCGTTACAGGTCCTACCGGTTCGGGTAAGTCTACGACCCTGGCCGCTATGATCGACCACGTTAACCTGCATAAGTCTGCCCACATAATCACCATTGAGGATCCTATCGAGTATATGCACGCTCACAAGAGGTGCATGGTAAACCAGAGAGAGATAGGCCCCGATGTACCGAGCTTCTCGATGGCGCTCCGTGCTGCCCTCCGTGAGGACCCCGATATCATACTCGTCGGAGAAATGCGTGACTTCGAGACTATCGAAGCCGCCGTTACCGCAGCCGAAACAGGACACCTTGTAATGAGCACCCTGCATACTACTGACGCGGCGTCCACTATCGACCGTATCATCGACGTTTTCCCTGCACACCAGCAGCACCAGATCAGAACTCAGCTGGCGTCCGTTCTCGTTGGTATCTGTACTCAGACCCTCTGCCGTACTCTTGACGGTACAAGCCGTGTGGCCTGCTGCGAGATCCTGAATGCTACCGATAACATCAAGGCTATGATCCGTGACGATAAGGTTCACCTTATCAACTCTGCTATGCAGACAGGTAAGAACGTGGGAATGCAGACCCTCGACCAGGAGCTTGCAAAGCTTGTTAAGGACAAGAAGATCACCAAGGAGGTCGCTATCGAAAAGTGCCTCAACGTTGGCGAGCTGAACAGATTCATCGCTTCTGCACGCTGATAAGATCAAAGATCATCATACCAAAAACCCCCGCTTGTCGGGGGTTTTGTTATTACGGGAAAGCGGCGCCCTCAGATGAGAGCACCGCTTGTTTTATTCTGTCATCTTGATGTATATAGGCGCAACGTCTTCGATGTCGCCCTGAGCGATCAGCTTGCCGTGGTCAAGGATTATCGCCTTGTTGCAAAGGCGCTTAACCTGAGCTATCGAGTGGGAAACGAACAGCACCGTAACGCCCGAGTCGAACATTCCCATTATCTTCTTTTCGCTCTTCTTCTTGAACTTTGCGTCGCCGACCGACAGCACCTCGTCAAGGATGAGTATGTCGGGCTCGATAAGCGTCGCGATGGAGAAGCCCAGACGGGACTTCATGCCCGAGGAGTAGTTCTTTATCGGAACGTCGATGAACTCCTCGAGCTCAGCGAACTCAACGATCTCGTCGAAGCGTTCCTTTACAAATTCCTTTGAATAGCCAAGCACCGAGCCGTAGAGATAAATGTTCTCGCGGCCTGTGTACTGCGAGTCAAAGCCTGCGCCCAGCTCCAGCAGCGGCACTATCTTTCCGTGCCTTACCACTTCGCCCATCGTTGGCTTGAACACGCCCGCGATGACCTTCAGCAGTGTGCTTTTTCCTGCGCCGTTGAGCCCCAGCACACCTACACGGTCGCCCTTTTTAACATTGAAGCTGACATTTTGCAGCGCCCAGAATTCGTTATATTTCAGCTCTCTCTTCAGGAACTTGATGACATATTCCTTTAAGCTGTCAACCTTCTCCTTGCTGAGGTTGAATTTCATCGAGACGTCTTTTATCTCGAGAGCATTTTGTGCCATAAAAGCATCCTTTCGTGTATAGTAGATATACGTCCGCCTGTCAGATGTGCAGTATGAACCTGTCCTGGAACTTTTTGAAGAACAGGAAGCCGATAACGCAGGTCGCTCCCGCAACGATCAGCGGCATATACACCCAGTAGGGCTCGACGAACATCGAGTCGCCGTAGACTGCGTCGCGGAAGGTCTTGATGCAGGCGTAAAGCGGGTTGATCTTGAACACCCATGCGGTGCCTGTCTTTACAAGTCTTTCTGCGTTGTAGAAGATAGCGCAGGTGTACATTATCAGCATCAGGCCAACGTCCCAGAGGTATTCAAGGTCGCGGAAGAACACCGCCAGAGTTGACAGTACCATTCCGACTCCCAGTGTCAGGAAGAACAGGGTGAACAGAGGTATGATCGCCGTGAGCGTCCACAGGTTCGGGTAAACGCCGAGGAACAGCGACACTGCCACCAGCACTATCAGCGACAGCAGGAAGATTATGAAGTTGTAGATCACGCAGGAAAGAGGGTAGATGTACTTCGGCACATAGACCTTCTTTATCATTCCCGCATGACCGCGGATAGATTTCATCGCAGACTTTGTGCCCTGAGAGAAGAAGCTGTAGAGCAGACGACCCGTCAGAACATAAACAGGGAAGCTTCGGTCGTCTCTGCCGTAGAAGGTGCTGAATACCAGAGTGAGCACCATCATGGTCAGCAGCGGCTCGAGCAGTGTCCAGATTATTCCCAGATAGCTGCGCCTGTATTTGAGCTTGATGCCCTTCTTTACCAGCTCTCTCAGCAGAAAGCGGTATCGGGCAAAGCCCTTAAGATATTTAGTCATAGATCATTGCCTTTCGGAAGAGAATAGATCCTCGTTGGCAGAGAGTGCAAGCGCCGACTCGTAGCCGTCAAGCTCTTCGTCGCTCATCGCTGTCCCCGAGAATATGGAGATGTCGTTTATCAGCTGCGGCTCCTCGGGCATGGGCGGGCGGTACTCGGAGTAGAGCACGCCGCCTGTAGGGCCTGCAAGCGCAAGCTTCAAAAGCGTCGGATGTTCGGGACGTCTTGCGCGGGTGCCCATAAGTCTTGCAGCCGCACAGAGCCCGGGATCTTCGGTATAGGGGTAAACAAAGCAGTCACATTTCTTGATAAGCAGCAGCGGCAGCTTCTCGCCGACGATAAGGCAGGCGCCGTCGCCCTCGGCGAGAATGTCCTTGAACACGCTCAGGCTGTCTGCAAGGATCTGCAAGTAGAGTGTCGCCTCGGGGTGGGCCTTGCGGTATTCCCTGAACAGCGCAGCAACGGCCTTGGCGTCCTCTTCCGAGACCACGGGACAGAAGAAGCTGCCCTCCCAGCTCTCCGGGTCGGGAATAATGGTAACGGCGCTGAGCGGCCTTGTCCTCTTCTGGAGGACGAGGTAGCGCTTGAACTTGAAGCGTGCCGTGCCAAACTCTTCTTCGGAGCGGCGCAGCTCCTTCCAGCAGCTGCTGTAGGCTATGGGGAGCTTCGCCATCATCGAGCCGTCGAGGCGGTCGGACTGCTCGTCAACGGTGAGCAGCTTGTCATAGGTGTTGTTTATCAGCGCAGCCAGCGTTTCGGGGTCGGCGGATTGAGCCATGACGTCTGCGGCACTTACAGCCGCAAAGGTCTTGTGTGCAGCCGTCTGTGCAGCGCAGAGCTTGTGCCAGTAGGGGTTGGCGGTCTCGTATACAAGTATGCTGTCAAAGTCCGAGCAGCCGACAGCTCTCGCAAGGTCAAGCTGATAGAGATATTTTTCCTCAAGGCTGCCGTCGATGCCGTTCAGAGCGGTGAGCTGTTCGGCGATGTCGCCCTGGTTGAAAATATAGTCGTTGCGCACAACGACCCTCACGTTCTCCGAAAAGCTGAGGCAAAGGGTCGTGTTGGACGTCCTGTAGGAGTAGACCGTCACGCTGTAGCGTTCGGTGTCTATCCTTTCGATAAGGTTCCGAAGCGCCAGCATTTTCACGTTCTGGCCGGCAAGATATGCTACAAAGAGCAGCTTCTTTCTGCCCGAAGGCCTTGTGGGGATAAAGTCGCCCTCGCCGGTGAGCAGCGCTTTGATGATATTTTCGGCCGATGCTGCCTCGTCCGGATACTCGCTGCCGATGAAGGCGGAGAAGTCAGCCTCGGCGGGCTCGTCCTCCTCGGGCTCTTCCTCGGGGGCGGGAAGTATCTTCGCCTTCAAGGCCTCGATCGCCTCGGGAGTGTATTTCTTCCCCGAGCTTGCGGCAGATGCAGCCGCCTGCTCCACGGGCTCGTCGGCTGCCTGTTCTTCGATCGGGAAAAGCTCGGGCAGCGCAGCCCTCACCAGCCTGCCCTCGAACATATCGTCAAGGAACAGCCGCTTTCTGATAAGCTCTGCGGCCTGCTCGTTCTCGCAGGTGATAAGCGTGGACATAGCGGCCGACTTGTAAAGCTTGGTGAGCATACGGTTCTTGTATTTCAGCTCGGGCTCCTCGGTGTAAAGGAAGGAGGTGTGAGAGAAAAGATTCAGATGCTCCTGCTCGCTGCGGCGGACATAATATGTGGGCAGACGCCCGTCCGAAACCAGGTACTTTGCGGTGTGCAGGGAGGTGATGTACTCCTTGCTGTCAAAGGCCACAAAGCGCACATTGTCGGGGAACTGATGCTCGCTGCGGTACCTGTTGAAGCTCTCGTTGAAGCTGTAGACCGACACCACATGGGTGAAGCCCTCGGCAAGCGGGCTCTTTACAAATTCGGGCAGCAGCCTGCCGACGTTGTCGCTTTTGCTGGTAAGATTATATGTGGAATAGACGATCAGCTTTTGCTGCACCGGCTGCTGCAGAGCGGCATTGGCAGCGATGATCCTGTCCTTTGGTTCTTTGATCTTGCTCATTTATTTCACAGGCTCTACAGAGCTTCTCCTTTCATCAGATCGTGTATTGTCTGCGGTTATCCCGACCTCGTCGTCCGCCGAGATCTCGTTGTCGTCGGCGTTGTCGCCTGAGTCAGAGTCATCGTCTTCATCGGCGTCGGTGTCGTCGGCGGCTGAGGCGGTGCTGCCCGCGATCGCAGCCAGCGCTTCGGTCAGCGCCGAGGTCTTAAGCGGTATCAGCGTGCAGACATTTGCGCTCTCTGGCTCTGCGCCGCTTTCGGTGATGCCTGCCTTGTCGGCAGTGCAGAGCATGAAGCAATCGCTCTGATCCTCGGGCATGAACAGCACATGGGTGCAGAGCTTTGCGCTCGCAGAAAAGGCCTTTGGGCCGCCTGCGTAAAAGCAGCGGTCGCTAAGCTCGTTCTGCTCTATCCTGTAGGTGCAGGCACGCTCGAGCAGGCTGTCGATGCTGAAATAAGCCGCTATCTCGGCGCCCTCGTCCCTTAGCTGTGCCAGGACCTTTATTACCATTCTAAGCGCCTTGTCGGGGATCAAGCCGCCGTAGACCAGCAGCCTTGTCGCGGCGCCCGTGTCGGCGATGTAATCCCCGATGTAAAGCGCTCCCGTGTTTTCTTCCGAGACCGTAGCCAGACAGCGCAGGGTGCGGCCTTCCTGTTCGATTTCAATTATATCATTCATCTCTGTAGTCCTTGATAACAATAGGTTCCAGGTGCTCGGGCGGTATCAGAGCCCTTACCTGTTCGGCATAATCCTCGCGGCCCTCGTTCCTGAAAACGTCCAGCATACATTCAAGTATGTCCGGGTCGAAGCAGAGCCCGAGGCCGACCTTGAAGTTTTTGTCGATAAGCTTTCTGTAGGGCGCCAGCACAGCCGAAAGCTCGTCGTAGAGGCCTTCGCGGTGCAGGCGGAGTATCTCGGGCTTGAGGGGTTCAAGCTTCTCGTAGAGGTCAAATCTGTCGCCCGTGCGGAACAGAAGATCCCAGTAGTGCTCTATGGTCTTGAACTTGTCGTCGCCATCGGCACGGAGCTTGTTGGCCTTTTCACGCACCTTGAGGAATTCCTCGAGCGAGCAGCCCGACTTTGCGGCCTCCGCAAGATATTCCTTGTAGGGTATCTCGGTGTCGGTGATGACCCAGCCGGTCACGCGCCTGCCCGGCAGCTTTTTCTTTTTCCAGCCGCCGCCGTAGAGCTTTTTGAAATAGTCGCTCTTCTTCGGCATCGGGAAGGAGTAGTTTTCAAGGCTTACCGTATCGGGCTCGCCGAACACCTCTGCGTCAAAATGGAACCTTGCGCTGCGGAAGTGCTTGGTGAATACTTTTTCTGCCTTCGGGTTGGTATAGACCCTGCAAAGCTCCTTGAAGAGCTCGCGCGCGAACTTGTCACGGCCGCCTGCCTTCTTGATGCGCGGCAGAACAGAGCGCTTTGCGAGCGCGGCCTTTTTCGAGACCTCTGCCGGAGCAGGCTCGAAGGTCATCTCCCAGCCGATCTCCTTTATGGTCGCAAGCTTTGATTTGATATGGCTTACAGGGAAGTCCCTGATGACCGTTATCCTCACGCCGAAGCCGTAGTGGTTGAAGGTGTGGCTGTAGGGCAGGTCAAGGAACAGTGTCTCCTCGTCAACATACCTTGCGCCGAACTCGGCGTAGTCGGGGTTGTTGAGCCAGCTCTCCAGCGAGCGGCCTTCGGGTTTCAGTTTGTTGAAGGCGTTTATGAACTTGATAAGATCCTGCGCACGCATCGCTATCTCGGCGTGTACGATCTCCTGGTCATTGATAAAGCGCTTTTTCTGGGCTGCGGCAAGTGCAGTGCTCTCGGCGAGGTAATAGCATATCCCGTTATCCGCGCAGATGCGGTCGACCTCGGTCAGCAGCCTGAACAGCACTCTTTGAATATCTGTCAATTTGGTCACGCTCTCCTTTTAGATGTCATAGGTTAAAGCAGCGGTGCGGAAGCTATCAGCTCTTCGTCGGCTCCGAGTGAGATGAGCTTCTTCTTCATCTCGTTGAGCACTATGCCGTTGCGGGTGTGGGCTCTTGCATCAAGATATGCAAGCACCGCCTCGTCCTCGCGGCCGAGCGCCAGCAGGGCATCTCCCCGAAGCTTCATGATCTCGCCGTCAGCGGGATATTTTTCAAGCAGGGCATCGGCCTTTTCAAGGCAGGCCTCGTTGTCGGCCTTGCTCCTTGCAAAGTAGAGCCCCGTTTGCAGGTCGCAGCGCTTGAAGTCGATAACATCGGGATATTTGGGCATCCATTCGTGGCAGATCTCTGCTGCCTCGTCCAGCGACTTGTGGTCGTAGATGGCGATAGAGATGTTCCTTACGGCGTTCATAAGCTCCTCGGCTCTCAGTATCAGCTCCGAGGGCTCGCGCTCAAGGCGGTAGACTTTCAGGATCTTCCGTGCGTGGTAGTATCTGCCGTCAACTATCAGCAGCATCAGCGCTGCATAGATGATCTCGTCGTCAATGTCTATGAAGGCTTCCCACTTCATATAGTCGCCCGAGAGCTGCTGCTTCAGGTAGTAGTCCAGCAGGGCGTGAAGCTCGGAGTAGCGTCCCTCGTCCAGCAGGGCGAGAAGATCGACCTTCTTTTTCTTTAATGCGCGGGTGATGTGCATCTTGTCACGCACCGCAAAAAGCTTGAAGCGGTTCGCGGTGTTCTGCTCCTTGTCGATGAGCATATCCACGCGGTATTTCTTGTAGTCCCAGTATTTTGCGAAGGCCTCCTCCTTGTTCATGAACTTGAGGTAGTCGTCGATGTAGTTCACATAACTCAAGGTAAGGCTGTGCAGGGAGTCGTGGGTCTCCTGCTCCTGAACGGTGGGTATCATCATCCAGGTGTCGCCGTAGGCCTCGCGGAATATCCCCTCGGCGCAGCAGCCCACAGGCACCATGATGTCCTCGAACTGTTCGAGCCTCGGGGTGCCGTAGTTCTTTCGCTCATACATCAGTATGCGCAGTCCCCAGCGGAGGCAGTAGTAGTCGCACTCCTCGTCGGTGTCGCTGTAGGAGAAGATCTTGTCCTCCAGCAGCCCCAGCACATAGGGGCGCCCCTTCTCGTCCATCATGTCGCAGTAATACTTGTAGGTGTCGTAGTCAAAGTCGGAGTCCTTGTTGACCACCTGTCTGTTCACCACGAAGTATGAGGTCAGCAGCTCTGTATATACCAGCAGCAGCCGCCTGAACTCCTTGTACTTCTCGGGATCCTTCGGAACGGGATCCATTACCATGAACTCGACGTGCTGTCCGCAGGCAGCGCCTGCAAGAGCCTGCGAGCGATAGATGGTAGTGGTGTTCTTGTCAACGTATCTGAGGATCGGGTTCTGGTATTTGTCGTTGCGGTCGGTGGAGGCAAAGCCTCTGTCCTCGCGTATCTCGCTGTCGATTATTTTTTCAAGCTTTTTCCAGTTCTCACGGGTGATGTACAGATCCATGTCATCGTCCCAGGGAAGAAAGCCGTTGTTTCTCACAGCTCCGAGGGCGGTGCCGCCCGCAAGGTAATAGGTGATGCCGTGCTTCTTGCACATGGCGTCTATCTCCTTGAGAAGCTTGAGAAGGTTTTGCTGAACAGGTGTCAAGAGAAGTTACCTCCGTTTATATGTCAGATGTGGGCTGCGCTTCAGACCCAGAACTTGTCGGTGGGAGGGTCAAGTGAGATCTCTGTGCCAACGTTTCCGCAGAGCTCGAAGACCTTGTTTGCAAAGTTCATGTCGTGCATCGAAAGTCCGACGTTGTAGGCGATGATCTTTTCGGAATCGCTCTCGCGGCCGGCGGCCTTGCCGGTGATAACATCGGCTACCTCGGCGTGATACTTCCACTTGTCATAGTATTTGAAGCCGCGGACGTGCTTGTCGTCGTCGCAGAAGACCTTGTCAAAGGACAGGTCGCAGTTCAGGAAGCCGCGAAGATGAACGGCGTCTACCAGAACGCCGGGCTTGTAGCACTCGTCGGGGCAGAAGTCGGTATCGGTGTAGGTAACGGCGGAGATGATGACATCGCTGCCTCTTACAACGTCCTCATAGGTGTCAACGTAGACGAACTCGGCGTTGGGATAGTTTTTGCCGTCCTCGCCCTTGAAATATCTGGTGTAGAGATCGTGCTGATCCTTGTACTTGAGCACCTTTATCTTCAGGGGTCTCTCGGGGTACATTGCAAGCAGCACCTTCATTGCGGCTCTGCCTGTGTTGCCGAGACCCATAACGCCGATCTCGTAGAAGTCCTTGACCGCGAGGGTCTTGATCGTGTGAGCGGCAACGGCGCCTGTGCGCATGGTGGTTATCCAGTTGCCGTCCATGATCGCCTTGGGCGTGCCTGTCTGATAATCATAAAGCACGATCTGGCTGTCCAGCGAGGGAACTCTGCCGATGTGGCGTGTTATTACCTTTACTCCGCCTGCGTCCTGCTGCGGCAGCAGGCAGGGCATAACGTTGAAGAAAGCGTCGTTCTCCAGATGCAGGCTGATCTTCGCGGGAAGAATAGCCTCGTTCTTGTGCAGCAGCGCCTCCTCTACCCATTCATAGCACTTGACGGGCGAGATGTCCAAGCTCTTGATGTCGTTGAATGTGATTACCTTCATGATAGTGTCCTCCCTTTATTTTAATATTAATATCAAAGTACCTTCTTGAAAAGCTCGATGAGCATCTTGTTGTCCTCGATGCTGTGGTTGCCAAGGTGACCGACTCTGATGACGGTCTTGGAAAGTTCGCCGCCGTTGGGGGTAACGAAAACATCGTACTCGCGCTTGAGTGTCTCGTATACCTCATAGGCGTTGCCGTCGGGGAAATAGAGGGGCGTTACGGCATTGGAGATTGGATACTCAGGCAGCGAGAGCTTGGTCTCGGCAAGTCTTGCGCGGAAGTCGGCTGCAACCTGCTTCATGTGCTCCACGCGGGCGTCAACTCCGCCCTCGGCGTCAATATGCCTCAGCATATCCTGGAGCTCGTAGATCAGCCTTACCGCAGGGGTGAAGGGTGTCTGTCCGCGCTTGCCGTTGTCGATGTGGCTGTTGAAGTCGAAGTACATCATCTTTGCGGGCTTGCCCTGAACTCTGGTCTCGTACATTTTCTTGCTGAGGATAACAACGGACAGACCCGGTGCCAGCGCCAGCGACTTCTGCGAGCTGAATATAAGCGCGTCTATCCCGAGCTCGGCCATGTTTATCGGGTCGGCAAGGAATGAGCTGATGGCGTCAACGACAAATATCATGCCGTTCTTCTTGCAGAACTCGGAGAGCATCTTTGCGTCGTAGAGCTGGCCGGTGGAGGTCTCGTCGATGTTCACCAGCAGGCCTGTATAGCCCTTGCCGTCGTAGGCGTAAACGTCCTCTTTTTTCAGCGCTGTGCCGTATGGCAGCTTGATAACGTCGTGAGGAACGCCGTGTATCTCGCACAGCTGTGCAAAGCGGTGGCCGAAGGAGCCGCCGTCGATCACCAGCAGCTTGTCCTTTTCGTCAAAGCAGTTGATGACAGTGGCCTCCATTGCGCCGGTGCCCGAGCAGGTGAGGAAAACGGTCTTTGCCTCATCTTCGGCCTTGGCAAACTTTTTCAGCAGCTTCTCACATTCCAGAACGACCGCAGAGAATTCGGGTGTCCTGAAATAGGGAACGGGCTGCTTTGCCACCTCGAAGGTGTGGTCGTACATTTCAACGGGTCCGAGTGTAAACAGTTTCATTGTAAATTGCTCCTTTTTTATTTGCTTTCGTGCTTGTCGATATAGTTGAGTATCCTCTGGTAATCGTCGAAGTAGTCTATCTCCGACCAGAACATACCGTCAACATCAAGGGTGTGTATCTGCTCTTTGTCCGAGAGCGTGTAGAGCACTTCCTCCCACCAGCAGCCGTGCTTCTGGCTGTCGATGAGCACCTTGAGCTGATCCTTGAACTTGGGAACGAAGTCCTTGGTGATCTTTGCAAGGCCGACATACTCGCAGTCGCGCTCCTCGAGGGGAATGTCCTTGCCGTACTTGCGGACGCAGTTGTTGTCGCCGAGGGCAAAGAAATAATCGCCTGTTGCGGTGCGGGACTTGTCGCTTGCAAGGATAACGGGTCTCTTGTCATCAAGCAGCTTGTTGAGTATATCCGTCGAGAAGAAAACATCGGCGTTCATGACTATCATGTCGTCGTCGAGCTCTTCTCTTGCAAACCACAGCGAAGCGATGCTGTTGGTAACGTCATAGAATGGGTTGTAGAAAAACTTTACGGGCAGGCCCTCGAGCGCCTCGTATACCTTCTCGTGCTTGTAGCCGACACAAACTATCGGCTCGATTCCTGCTGCGATCATCATTTCGACTGTGCGCCTGATAAGCGGCTTGTCTCCTATCGGAAGCGTGCTCTTGGGTATCTCCTGTATCCTCTTGGAGATCCTTGTGCCGCGTCCGGCTGCTAAAAGTATTGCTTTCATGTGTCATTTTCCTTTCGGTTTATTCAAACAGCTTTTCAAACTGTCTTACAGCGTTTTTGTTGTATTCTTCAAAGTCAACGTTCATGGCGCTGACTTCGCCTCTTGCAAAGGCCTGCATACCGCGGTAGATGCCGTCGGCGCTGCAGGGCACCATATAGCCTCCGTGGTCGCGCATGAAGCCCGATGGCCCGCAGATCTCGGTCGAGATCACGGGAATGCCGAGGGTGTCGGCCTCGAGTATCGTGAGCCCCAGCCCCTCATATCTGGAGGAGAGAACGAACAGGTCGCACTTTTTCAGCACGGGCATGGGGTTGGACATGGCTCTGATTATTATGATCCTGTCGCTCACGGCAGACGACGCCGCCATGTCGCAGGTCTTATCGTAGAGGCTGCCGTAGCCGCCTATGATTATCAGCCTTGCTTCGGGGTGCTCCTTTGCAAATCGCTCGAAGGCTGCGATGAGCAGGTCGTGACCCTTCTCGGCCGAGAAGCGCCCGATGTTTATTATCTTGGTTAGGCTTTTGTCGTCAAGCACGGCTTCGAGCTCGTCGCGGCTCACCGTACAGAGCGTGTTCTCGTCAAAGCTCAGCTCCGCCTCGCTCTTTTCGATGACCGTTTTATAGGAGTGGCAGTTGTTCACAACGTGGATAGGGCTTGTGCCGCTGAGCTCCCTCGTGCTCTCCACAAGATCCTCGGTCACGCAGGCGACGTCGCATTCGCCGTAGGCCTTCATCAGCGAGAGGCGGTGCTGGTTGTTCTTTGTGGCAAGCTCGTTGAGCATATTGTTGTGGACGAAGAATATCTTCCTGCAGTCGAAGGCGCGGAAGAGGTGTATCATGTTCTTGCCGTAGCCCTCGTACTGGACGACGCCGTCAAAATCTATCCCGCCGAAAAAGCGCTTGGCGTCCCGCCTGCACATACGGTCTATCCGCTTGCAGGCGAACTTTATGTTCAGCTTGTAGTAAAGCACCATCGCGATGGCCTCGGAGATGGTGTATACAGGCCGTGTGGACATGGGGAGTATCCTTATGTCCTTCGGTATCCTCGCGACCCTCATGGGTTCGTGCTCCACCATGTTCTGCTGGAAGGTGACATAGTAGCGCCGCTTCGAGGCGTCGATGTTCTCGAGCAGGTTGATGCAGGCGGTGGTGATGCCGTTCTTTGCAAGGCTGCCGGCGAATATCAGGATATTCTTCTTGCTGCCGTCATATATCCGCTCCTCGCGGCAAACCTTCTCTCCGTCGATGACCCTTTTCAGGATACACTCGCCTGCCTCGGGCCGCTCGTAGGTGCAGTAGTATTTTATAAACTCGGTGTCGTCGTAATTCTTGGGGCTGCGCATCTCTGTGAGCAGGCTGTCCACGTCCCTGACCTTCGGGAAGGGCAGCTCCGACAGCGAAACGTAAACTCCGCGCTCCGCCATATACTCCTCTTCGTCATAGGCGAAGAGTATGATCTTCTTGCCCGTGTTGGCAAAGTCATAGAAAACGCTGGAGTAGTCGGTTATCAGCCCGTCGGCGCTGTTGAGCACCTCGTAGCTGTCGAACCCCTGCTTCATGGGGATAACGTGCTTGTACTGAGAGTAGTCGAAATCCGCGCTCATGAACGGGTGCAGCTTGGCGATGACGACCTCGTCGTCCGAAAGGCGCTCGTCAAGCTCCTTCATATAGCCCTTCAGCACAGCCATCTGGTCGGCGGTCTTCTTGTGCTTGAGGTTGCCTCTCCAGGTCGGCATATACACATAGACCGTCTTGCCGTCCAGCCCGAGAGCCGTTTTTATCTCGGCGGCCTTCTGCCTGTCAAAGAAGATGCAGTTGCGGGGATAGCCCTCATTCAGGATAGTGCCCTTGTAGACCCCGTCCAGCATATATGCCGAGACCATCTTCTCCTTCATATACTCGTTGGGGTAGAGCAGGAAGTCCGAGAACAGCAGGTTGCGCTCGATGTTTCCCATCGAATACGCGCTGTCCTCGACGTCGCGTCCCATGACCTTCAGCGGCGTTCCGTGCCAGGTGTTAAGTATCACCTGACCCTCTTTCTTGATGTACTTTGTTGTGAAGGAGGTGTCGGTGATAAGGTATTTCGCCTTTGCCAGCAGCTTGAAGTATTTCATGCTCTTGGGGTTCACGAGCTTTGCGTGAGTCACCCCGTACCGGGAGAGCAGCGCCCTGATGCGCTCCTTCTTCTTCGGAACGCAGGTGAGATAGAGCTTGAACCTGTCCGAATAGCTGCGGTCGAGTATTTTGAGCAGCGAGAAGATGTTTCCCGCAAGGTCCTCGCCGTGCTTGGACTCGAGGAGGATGATCCTTTCGTCCAGCTTCGACCGGTACCAGCGGGGAATGTAATAGCCGCTGGCTGCTACGTCTTTAACTCTGTCAAAAAAGTATTTTACGGTCATTTTGCAAGGCCTCCGCTGCCAAGCTCCTTCTTGATCTGGGTGGTCGAGATCTCGGGAGTCCTCGGCAGGTAAACCACCTCACAGAGCTCCGAGAGCTCGTCGAACTTGCCCTTCCAGTCGTCGCCCATCACAAAGGTGTCGATGCGGAATTCCTTGATGTCGCTTTTCTTCTGCTCCCAGTTCTCCTCGGGGATAACAAGGTCAACATATCTGATGGCCTCGAGCAGGCTTTTGCGCTCCTCATAGGAGAAGTAGCATTTCTTCTGCTTTTCGTTCCAGTTGAACTCGTCGGTGGACAGCGCCACGACAAGATAGTCTCCGAGAGCCTTGGCTCTTTTGAGAAGATTTATATGACCGTAGTGCAGCAGGTCAAAGGTGCCGTAGGTGATAACTTTTTTCATGTGAACAATGCGGCTCGGCCGCGCTCCTTTTCATTGTAAGATCATGTATCTATCTGATGGCGACACTTAATGCGCCATTATCTATTATATAAAATAGCGTGTGAAAAGTCAATTATACATTTGACCAAATAACGCGCACATTCGCGGAGCAATTTATGTATTATTCAGTATTATTAAGGTATAAAGCCCCCATGCTACTATTATGCCACAAAATCGCGTTTCTGTCAACCGTTCGGGCCAAAGCGGCACACTTGATATTTCCGCCTTCCTGTGGTATAATTTATAACACAGAAACGGAGTGGATAGATATGACGGACAAGAAGCTTATCGCCGCCCTGCTGGCAAGCCCCGAGAGATACGCGCTGCTCGGGGATACCTGCAAGAGGCTCGGGGCAAAGCTGCGCTGCATCTCCCAAAGCGAGCTTTCTCTCACCGTTGACGAGGTCTGCCGCAGCGCAGCAGAGCAGCCAGAGGAGCCTTTCCCCGAGCGTGAGCTGCTGCTGTTCTCGGGCTTTTCGGGCGAGGAGCTCGGAGCAGCCGTCAAGGCGCTTCGTCAGGCGGGGCTGTATGTGCCTCTCAAGGCTGTCCGCACAGCCTCGAACGGCGGCTGGAGCCTTGC
>CAMNBY010000278.1 GCA_946533615.1 uncultured Clostridia bacterium | reverse complement strand
AACTTCTTGCCATAACAAAACCTCCTATGGTTTCTATTATACCATAGGAGGCTCTTTTTGTCATTGTACGTTTTTTATGGTTCGGTTCACATAGCGCGGTGTCCTTGCAGATCGTGTTATTTTATGTATCTTACGGCTCTTACCACCGGAAGCACCCGATCCTGATAATCCTCAAGATCCTCGGTGCGGCAGGGGTTGTTTGTGAGGTCGTAGTCGGCGGTGAAATGCACCATGCGGCCGTCGCCTATGTACATTGCGACGTGTCCGATGCCGTCGTCGGAAAACAGGTCGTTGTCGCTGCTGCTGTTGGTAGCGCAGAGGAAGAACAGCAGGTCGCCCTTTTCAAGCTTTGAATAGTCCACCCTCGCGGAGGGGTCGTTGACGTGGTAGGTCTCGATGCCGTCGGTGTCGCCGATGTACGAGATGTTGTCAAAGACGATCTCGGCGTTTTCGCCGTTGGCCTGAGCGTCGGCGTAATGCTCAAGGTAGATGCCCACCTGAAGATAGGCAAGCTCAGTCATTCCCGAGCAGTCCGAGCGGGTCTCGGTGTCGCCGACATATTCGCCGCTAAGCTCGTAAGTCTGGTTGGGCTTCTCGCTCATGGCGAGGGCGTAGTCAACAACTGTCTGCCTTACCTCGTCGGCGCTGAGCGCCGTGAGCTTTTCGGGCTCCGACACGGTGAAGGTGCGGTATTCGTACTGCGCCTCGTTCAGCTCGTTGACGCCCGTGGAGTAGGGGATATCAACTCTCAGGCCGCCGTTGCCGTCGGGCTTGCCGTAGCAGATGCGCTCCGTGCTGTTCGAAAGCACGTCGTGAGCATCGTCCATAAGGGCTGCGCCCTGAGCAATGCGGTAAAAGCCCTCGGCAAGCTCTGCCTTGGTTTCTTCCTCCGCCGCCTGAGAAGCCGCCTCGGGAGCCTTGCTTTCGGCTGTGCTGCTCTCGGCCGAGCCGCAGCCCGCCAGCAGCAGAGAGGCGATAAGAATAACACAAAGGGATCTTCTTGTATTCATAGCGATCACACGTTCCTATCCTTTTTAAGTCTTTTATATACCATTGCGCTGACGGGCTCGATACAGACTCTGCCCTCGACGGGGAACTTGTTCATCTTTCCCTGCGGATTCAGCCTGATATAGAACCTGCCCTGCGGCAGCTCGAGCCAGCGCTCTTCTTCATAGGGGTTGAAAGCCACCACGATGCAGTCCTGATCGTCCTCCAGCTTGAAGGCGACGAAGTTGTCGTCGTGGGTGTCGAGGAAGTAGAGGCAGCGCTCGACGTCGCCCTTGGTCCTGAGCCTGAAAAGCGGATTGTTCCGCCTGAGCCTTATCAGCATTCTGTAGTAGTTGAAAACATCTATGTTCTCATATTTCTGATCCCACTTGATCGAGTTGGTGAAGTCGGGGGCGTTGTAGCTGTCGTGACACACGCGCGTGACCTCGTTGTTCTCCTCTCCCGGGAGGGGTATACGCGGCTTCGAGCGAAGGAAATCCTGCCCGAGCTGCAAAAACGGCATACCCTGAGAGAGTATTATTATCGCCGCCGCAAGCTTGTCCATTTTCTTGCGTGTCTCGCGGTCGAAGTGCTTGGCGCAGATCGAGAGCTTGTCCCAGAGGGTGTGGTTGTCGTGAGCCTCGCAGTAATTGACCGCCTGTGAGGGCTCGAACGCCCAGCAGGCCTCCTGCGCGGTCTTCAGCTGCCAGTGCGGAACGGAGCCTGCGATACCTCTCCTGAGAACGTGGAAGGCGTTGCGGTTTCCGCTGACAAAGCCGATCTCGTAGGGGTTGAAGGTGCCGCCCTTCACGGCGTCGCGTATGTTGTCGTTGAAAAGGCCGACTCTGCCGAAGCTGTAGGAGTTCCACTTGTAAGCCAGCTTGTCCGAGGGCAGAGGGCTCTCGCCGCCTGTCCAGCCCTCGCCGTACATCAGCAGCGGAGGGTCAAACTTGTTCAGCTCGTCGCGGATAAGGTTCACGGTCTCTATATCGTGCAGAGCCATAAGGTCAAAGCGGAAGCCGTCCAGCTTGTACTCTGTGGCAAGGAATTTAAGCGAGTTCAGCATAAAGCGGCGGTACATCAGATGGTCGGAGGCGGTCTCGTTGCCGCAGCCCGAGCCGTTTGAAAAGCTGCCGTCGCGGTTCAGCCTGTGGTAGTAGTAGGGGAAGGTCTTGTGGAAGGCGCTGTCCCGCGTGTGGTAGGTGTGGTTGTACACCACGTCCATGATGACGCCGATGCCGTTTTTGTGCAGGGTCATCACCAGCTCCTTGAATTCCTTGATGCGGCTCCTCGGGTCAAAGGGGTCTGTGGAGTACGAGCCCTCGAGGCAGTTGTAGTTCAGCGGGTCGTAGCCCCAGTTATACTGCGGCTTGTCGGGTCTGCTCTCGTCCACGGTGAAGAAGTCAAAGACAGGAAGCAGCTGAACATGAGTGACACCCAGCTCCTTCAGGTGGTCAAGACAGGTCTTGGTGCCGAGATAATTTGTGCCGCTCTCCTTGAAGGCTGCGAAGCGTCCGCGCTTTTCGGGGTCAACGCCGCTTGACGGGTCGGCGGAAAAATCTCTGACATGGCACTCGTAGACGACAGCATCGCAGGCGTTCTCGCAGATCGGGCGCGGAGTATCGCTCCAGCCCACGGGATTTGTGCGCGAGAGGTCTGTTATGTAGCCGCGCTTGCCGTTGACTCCGCAGGCACGGGCATAGATATCAATAGTCTCGAACCTTGTGTGGTTGTCATACTCATAGGTAAAGGTGTAGTAAACGTCGTCGGCGTGACGCATCAGCTCGACATACCACACGCCCCTCTCGAGCCGCTCCATCGGGAGTATCTCGATAAGGTTGCTGCCTTCGCCGTCCAGATATAGCTTTAAGTACACGCCGGTGGCAAGCGGTGACCAGGTCTTGAAGATGGTCTTCCCCTCACGGAAGGTCACCCCGAGATCATCGCCGTCATAGGCGTAGTTCCTGTCAAATTGTTCATAGTCCTGTATCTGATACATTAAAGAGCACCCTTTTAGATGTTAGAGGTTAGAGGTGAGTGATGAGAAAAGCCTTGAGAGGGCGTTCCCCTCTTACTGAACTCTTCTGCTTGCCGCCGATCACGCGTCCTGCGTGGTACACGCCGTGTACGCTATTCTTTCGCCCTGAAGGACTTTGGTCTCGAAGCCTTCGCGGGTGTTTATCAGCAGATCTTCGTCGGCTGCGGCTTTTCCCTTTTCAAGCAGCAGTATGATAGTCGAGCCGCCGAACTCGAAGTAGCCCTTTTCTTCGCCCTTGCGCACCATTCTCCTGCCGTAGGGGTGAACGTTGGTTATCTTTCCGACAAGGGTCGCGCCTACCTCCATCTGGATGATGTCGCCGAAGTTCTTTGTTCTGATTATGCAGTACTCGCGGCAGTTCTCCTTGTAGACGGGCAGGTACTTGTTTGCTATGGGGTTCACGGTGTGAAGCACGCCGTTTATCGTTCTGTTGCGGCTCTTTTCGCCGTCGGCGCAGTAGCAGTAGCGGTGGTAGTCGTCGGGCGAGAGCCTGATTATGATCGCCGTGCCGCCGTTGTAGCGCTCGGCAAGCTTGGAGTCACGCAGCAGCGAGCCTACGGTGTAGACCGAGTTCTTTACGACGAACTCGCTGGAGTTTGTTATCCTGTAGGCGCTTATCTTTCCGTCCGAGGGAGCGATGATAACGTTCTTGTCGCGGTCAACGCGCCTGCGGCCCGGCTTGATCTTTCTTACAAAGAAGTCGTTGAAGGAATAATACTTCCTGTTCTCGAAGTCAAAGATGTCGATGTCGTTGCGCTCGGCAAAGCGGAGCACAAAGGCCGAAGAAAGGCGCCCGTCGAGGAAGAACCTCATCAGCTTTGAGAAGATCGGCAGCGAGGCGATCTTCATGGCGCCTCTTCCGATGGTCGAGCCATAGAGCTTTGCCAGCAGCTCGTCCTGTCCTGTGGTCTGTTCAAATTCGTTTCCTTTTCTGTCGCGGTATCTCATAGCATTTTACTCCTTCATTTTTCTTTGAGCGGTGCTTTACTTCCTGCCGTACATTGTGATATATCCGATGAAGATTATCGCGCCGATCGTGAACAGCACGATTATGCCCTTCATCGAGAGCTTCTTGACCTTTATGTTGAGAACGAAGAGGATAGCCGTAAGTATCATGAAGCTCTGGAAAACGTAAGGATAAGCGTCCTTCGGGATATTGTGCCTTCCCATGAAGATCAGCGGCAGCACGATAGAGGTCGAGGTTATCGGAAGACCCTGATATTCCTTGCGGTTCTCGGTGGTCGAGCGCTGACGCTCCTCCTCCATGACGTTGAAATATCCGAGTCTTATCAGGCCGCAGAGCACGATAAGTATTGCAGACACGACGCCAAGGCCGTGGTTGAAGCCGTAGTGATAGCCGATGCAGGCAGGCAGCACACCGAAGCACACAAGGTCGGCCAGCGAGTCTATCTGTATGCCGAAGATCTTCTCGCGGTCGGTGCGGTCCTTTTTCGAGCGGGCGATCTTTCCGTCAAAAAGGTCGCATATCCCCGAAAGCACCAGACACAGAAACGCTATGCTCTCGTTGCCCTCAAACACCTGTGTGATGCCGAACACCGCCGAGCAAAGGCTGATGTACGTCAGTATAACCGTGTAATTATAAAAACCTATCATTGCTTGTCACTCCTTGATCTTACCTTTTCGACTGATTTTTTAACGGCAGTCCCCGATTTTTTAACAGCTGTTCCCACCGTGCTTTTCACGGCTGTGCCCGAGCGCTTTACGGCGGTGTTCACCACAGAGCCCGCGGCCTGTATCTTTTCGGTCAGGGGCTCCTTCATTGCAGTTCTGCGCATTGCGATTATGTGTGCGATGAAGGTCACGACCGCTCCCACTATCAGCAGACAGTAGAAGGTGAGCCCGCGGCTGAGCAGCAGACCCGAGGTCACCAGCGCCTCGCCGAAAACTCCCTCAAACATCACCATGAAGCAGGCCTCGGTTATTCCCGCAGCTCCCGGAAGAGGCAGCATCTCGACCGTTATCGCTATCATGGTCTGGAGGGTTATTATCGCTATGAAGCTTGTCCCTGTAAGTCCGTAGGACTTGTAGACCACCCACGTCACCGCGAACAGGAATATCCTTTGCACGACGGTCATAAGGAAGATGTTCCACACCGTCCTCAGGTGAGTCTTGATGTACTGCGAGCCCTCGGTGTAGTTATCGCAGATGCGGTTGATCTTCTTGATGGCGCCCTCAAGCTTCTTGTGCCCCAGAATGTGAAGCTTTGTCAGCAGGAAGACCACGCGGATAGCGAAGCGCCTTGCCGACCTTGGCTTGAAGAACAGGATCACCAGTCCTGCGATATAGGCGATGTTCAGCACAAAGCCCACGATCAGCAGCCACATCCACTCTCCTACGCTTCTCACCACGAACTCGTGCTCGAAGAGGTAGAAGATGATGCCCAGCACCACCAGCACGGCCTTGTAGGCGATGGCGATGACCAGCATTATCAGGGTCGAGTAGCCAAGCTTGATGCCGTCCTTCTTCATGTAGTACATCTGGGCAGGCTGGCCGCCCGAAGCCGACGGGGTGATGTAGCTGTAGAAGAAGCCCACAAAGCTGTATTTCAGGCACCGCAGAAAGGGAGTGCGGTCGCCGAACAGCCTGAGCATATATTTTATTATCACGGATTCTCCCGCCACAAAGCAGAACACAAAAACGCCGCCCAGTGCCAGCCAGCGCTTGTCTGCCTTGTCCAGATCGGAGACGATCTCCTCCAGCTCTGTATTCTTCAGAAGAAGATGCAGTGTCAGGTAGGCGATCAGGATAATGAACAGCACGTTCAAAGCATATCCGACGATCTTTTTCAAGTCACGATTCCTCTTTTCGATGTGGTGCCTGTTTCTTCTGTTTATTTAAGCAGCAGCTTGACGGTAAGCCCCAGCGCCAGCTGGAGGATAACGAACCTTGCCACCACCTGTGTGTCCGACCAGTCCTTGTTCTTTCTGACGTGGTCGTGGATAGGCGTTCTTATGCCGCTCATGAAGCTCTGCTTGTGTGTGACCCTGATTATGGTCAGCTTGACAAGGCCAAGGCCGCCGTCGATCATCATTACCAGAACGAACGGGATAAAGAGCAGAGGCCTTCCGCTTCGCATTGCCATCAGGGCGATGAAAACTCCGATCGAGCGCGAGCCCGCGTCGCCCATCAGCAGCCTGCTGGGGTGGCAGTTGAACCAGAGGTAGGCCGCCAGCACTCCGAGCATCACCAGCGCGGGAAAATAGTTATCGCAGAAGCCCGAGAACAGGAACACGCTGACCATCGAGAGCGAGCCGCAGAGCCCGTCCACGCCGTCGGTGCAGTTTACAACGTTTATGCTGCCCCAGACAAGCGCGACGCCAAGCACGGCATACACCGCCTTCGGCAGGTCGAGGGTCGTGCCGAAAAAGCCGATCTCGGTATCGTTGTGCCAGACGAAGTTTACCGCAGCTCCCGCCGAGATCACAAGGTCGAGCAGGCCTTTTTTTAGCTCTCCCCACGGCATCTTCGCGGCGTCGTCCAGATAGCCCGTGAGCATAGCCGCAAATATCAGCGCCAGGTAGATGACGTTCTCAATGCTCATCTTTGTGAAAAAGGCGCTGCAAAGCACAAACACGGATATGAGTATTATCCCTGCGCCTCTCGGCTTGCCCTGAGAAAGGGCGCCGTTCACAGCGAATTCGCGTCCCTGATCCTTTGGCAGGAACCCGCGGAACAGCACTATTGCTGCGGCGCAGACAACAAAGCTTGCCGCAAAGGCCAGAGCAGCCAGCGGAAAGCTCGGATTTTCGGTAAAAAAGCTGTAAAACATTTCAATTCATTCCTTTAGCGCATACTATCCTACTATACAATATATTATTATACACCATCTCAACAAAAAATGCAAATCAAAACCCCCGTCATTTTGCACAATTTTTCTTTTTTTAAATCCGCTGCCATTTATCAGCCGACCGCCCGGCAGAGCTTTGCAATGCACAATTCACAATGCACAATTAACGCTCCGCAGGACGTGGCAGAATGTTTACTATCACACAAAGCGAGTGAGCGCAGCAAAAAACACCCTAACACACAAAGCTAAAGTGCGTGAAAACTTCCGCATATCACACAGTCGTGTGAAAGGGCATTTCCTTTTGCTCGACCCTTGTTTGGGCTTGTTCCTCTTTCTCTATTCGGCTGACCCCCACCGTATCGCGAGGACTACCCGGCATATTTCGCTGTTGTGAGGCGGCTTGCCGCCGTTCTCGCGACTTGCGCACCCGCGCCCGGGTCGGCCCTCTCTTGCAGGGCACGCCCCTCTTTCA
>CAMNBY010000277.1 GCA_946533615.1 uncultured Clostridia bacterium | reverse complement strand
ATGCAGGGACTTCTGAACGACGGCGACGAGGTGCTGGTGCCTGCTCCCGACTATCCGCTCTGGACAGCATCGGTAACACTGGCAGGCGGCACGGCTGTTCATTACATCTGTGACGAGCAGAGCGACTGGAACCCCGACCTTGCCGATATGCGCTCGAAGATAACCGACAAGACCAAGGCGATAGTCCTTATCAACCCCAACAACCCCACAGGCGCTGTTTACCCGAAGGAGCTGCTGCTCGACATCGCACAGCTTGCGCGGGAGAACGGCCTGATAATCTTCTCGGACGAGATATATGACAGGCTGCTGCTGGACGGCGTTGAGCACACATCTATCGCATCTCTCTGTCCCGACCTGTTCTGCATCACCTTCAACGGCCTCTCAAAGTCGCACATGGTAGCAGGCTTCCGCTGCGGCTGGATGGTGCTTTCGGGCCCGAAGGATCACGTCAAGGGCTATATCGAAGGCCTGAATATGCTGTCCTCGATGAGGCTCTGCTCCAACGTTCAGGCGCAGTACATAATCAAGGAGGCGCTCAGCGACACTCAGAGCCCGAATCCCCTGCTGCTCCCCGGCGGAAGAGTTTACGAGCAGCGCGACTTCATCTGGAAGGCTATGAACTCCATCGACGGCATGAGCGCCGTGAAGCCCAAGGCGGCGTTTTACATCTTCCCGAGGATAGACGCAAAGAAATTCAACATCACCGACGACGAGCAGTTCGTGCTTGACCTGCTGAGAGAAAAGAAGATACTGCTTGTACACGGCGGCGGGTTCCACTGGGAGACCCCCGATCATTTCAGGATCGTATATCTCCCCGACCTTGCAACGCTTAAAGAGGCGTCCGAGAAGATGGCGGACTTCCTCTCGACCTACAAACAGAAATAAGGAGTGGTATCATGAAAAAGTATTTGAGATTTATTGCGCTGATGATCTGTGCGGTCATGGGCTGCGTGATGCTGGCCGCCTGCGGCAGCACTGACAGCAGTTCCTCCGACAGCAAGGCAACCACAAAGGCAGCAGTTGACACCTCGAAGCTTGACAAGTCAAAAAGCTTTGTGATAGCTCTTTATCCCGAGTATGCGCCTATCACCTGCGAAAACTTCGAGAAGCTTGTAAAGAGCAATTTCTATAACGGCCTGACCTTCCACAGGGTATACAAGGGCTTTATGGCTCAGGGCGGCGACCCCACGGGCACCGGAAACGGCGGCACCGACACCATCAAGGGCGAGTTTGCAGCCAACGGCGTCGAGAACAAGCTCTCGCACAAGCGCGGGATAGTTTCGATGGCTCGCCGCGGAAATGACATGGACAGCGCTTCCTGCCAGTTCTTCATCGTTTATGACGACAGCGCAGCTAAGTCACTGGACGGAAATTACGCAGGCTTCGGCGAGGTAGTTGAGGGCATGGAGGTCGTTGACAGCTTCCTGAACATCGAGATGGCACAGGGCTCCGATAAGATACCCACCGTTCCCACCGAGCCCATCACGATCCTTGCGGCCGAGATCGACGGCAAGGACGACGCAGGCCACACACTCTGCCGCTTCTATATGCAGGTCGGTAAACAAAAGTGATCTTACAGAACGAACGCCCCGAAGGACAGCCTTCGGGGCGGTTTTTATTTCTTCCTGAGCTTCTCGACGAGCTGCTCATCGGGGCGGACGTAGAGGGTGCGGTTGTTTGTGAATATGACCATGCCGGGCTTTGAGCCTGCGGGCTTTTTGACGTAGCGTATCTGGGTGTAATCCACAGGCACCTGCGTCGAGGTCTTTGCCTTTGAGTGGAAGGCCGCGAGCTGCGCAGCTTCATAAACGGTCCGCTCGGGAGGCTCGGTGCCCTTGCAGGAAATGACCGTGTGCGACCCGGGAATGTCCTTGGTGTGGAGCCATATATCCGTCTTTTCGCTGTCCTTGCAGGTAAGGCGGTCGTTCTGCTTGTTGTTCCTGCCAACGCGGATCTCGTAGCCGTCGGAGGACACGAACTTCAGCGGCGGCTGAAGCTTGGGGGGCTTGCCCTTCTGCCTGCCCTTCTTTATATAGCCCTGCTCGGCAAGCTCGGTGCGCAGCTCGAGGATATCGGCGTCGCCCTTTGCCCTTGTCAGAGCGTCGAAAACAGAATCGAGATAGCGCTCCTCCTGTTCTCCCTCCTCGATCAGCACACGCAGCTTTTTCTCGGCGGTGTCGGCCTTGCGGTATTCCTTATAGTATTTCTGGGCGTTCTGCGAGGGCGTGAGCCTCGGGTCGAGCTCGATCTTCACCGTCGGGCAGTCGGGCTCGTAATAATCCTCTGCTTCGAGGACGGTGTCCCCCTTTTTAAGCTTGAAGAGATTTGACATAATAAGATCGCCGCATTTTTTAAGCTTGTCACGGTCGGCACATTCCTCGAGCTCAAGGCGCTGATTGGCTGTTCTTCTTGCAACTCTGTCCGAGGCGCTGACAAGCAGCCTGAACATATCCTGAGCCCGCTGGCGGACTCTGTCGGAGGCTGAGCGCTCGGAGTAATATCTGTCAAGGGTCTCGCAGGCAGAGCCGCATTGCGAGGTTATCATCAGGGCGCCGTACTGGTGTATGTCGGTAAAGCAGAAATCCTTGAAGACTCCCTCGGGCGTCCGCAGGATAGTAAAGCTGTTCTCTCCCCTGCGAAGCTGCTCTGCCACGCGGCCGAGATAAAAGGTCAGCCTGTCCTGCTCGTCCTGAGTGATGTCGGCGACGGCTATTTCTCTTCCGCGGCCTGCAAAGAACTCCGCCTCACGCGCGAACACGGGAGATATGCCCTCGAGTGCTGACATGATCGCCTTGGGAAGCTTCATCTTATCAAAGGTCATTATCCGCTGTACAAGCTCCTGAGGTGTATTATCGAGCAGCGAGAGCCGCTCTTCACGGGGAGGCAGGGTGTATTCGATCCCGGGCAGCACGAGGCGGACAGCCGACATATCCTGCCCAACGCGCTTTATGCTGTCAACGATCTTTCCGTCAGAGTTTATAAGTATAAGATTCGAGCGCCTGCCCATGATCTCGGCGGCAAGGGTCAGGCGGCAGATGTCGCCCATTTCGTTGGCCGAGTCGAAATCGAAGTAGAGGATACGCTCGAAGCCGTCCTGCCTGATGTCCACGAGCTTGCCCGAGGACAGGTGCTTGCGCAGGAACATACAGAACATGGGCGGAACGATGGGGTTGTCGATGTCCGCCTTTGTGGCGTGAACGCGGGCAGCTCCAGCCGAGGTATTGAACAGCAGCCTGTAGGCGCCGCTGCGTGTCCGCATAGAGATAAGCACCTCCTCGCGGGAGGGCTGATGTATCCTGTCAACGCGGCCGCCGATCAGCTCCTTTAGCTCGTTTTTTACCAGGTGCAGGAATATTCCGTCAAGAGCCATTCAGGTCGCTCCTTTCTTTTATTGATAACAAAAATACAGCCGCCGAGCTGCTGCCCAGCGGCGCAAATGATCTTAGAACAGATAGCTTACGATGTCCTTGTCGCTGGGAGCGGTCTGGACAACGAGGTCGGGGAACTTCTTCTCAAGCAGCTCGCGGACGTAGTCGCAGAAGATGTCCTCGGTGTGGAAGTGTCCCGCGTCGATAACGGTCACGCCCGCATTAAAGGCGTCGATGAAGACGCTGTGCTTGACGTCGCCCGTGATAAGGCAATCTACCTGCTTGTCGATGGCGGTGTGAAGGAAGCTTCCGCCGCTGCCCGAGCAAACGCCGACACGCAGTATCTCGCCGCCCATATCGTTATAGCGCAGGCAGGTGGTACCGAGCGCCTTCTGAACGTTGGTGGCAAGCTTGCGGGGCGTCATTCTTGCGCACTCGCAGATAAAGCCGATCGGGACTCCCTTCTCGACGCTGAGCGGCTCTGTGGGAGTAAGGCCGAGCTTTTCGCAGAGTATCGCGTTCAGCTGTGCAGAGTCAAAGCTTGTGTGAGCGGCGATGAGATTTATTCCGTCGAATGCAAGACGACCCGCAGGGGTCTTGAACTTGATCTGCTTCAGGGGCTCGAAGATAACGGGGTGATGGGTGACTATAAGCTGGGCGCCCATGACCTCTGCGTCGCGGATAACATCGGTGGTGGCATCAAGCGCAACAAGCACGCCCTTGACCTCGTCGGACATAAGGCCGATGTTGAGTCCGCTGTTATCGTAGCTCTCCTGATTTTTGAAAGGCGCGATGGAATCTATGTAGTCATAGACGTCCTTAACTGTTGTTGGCATAATACTACCTCCTGTTAAATCTTATTTTCGATGATCGAACGCAGCTGCTCGGCGGCTCTGAAATAGGCGCCTGCCTGTTTTGTGCGTTCGGGATCGCGGATCATTCCTCCTGCGGCGGTTTCCAGCCTTTGCGCCTGTCTTGAAAGATATGCCCGGGAGGCGTCGTCCACGGGCTCTACTATCCCGCCGTAGAGGTATCTCAGGTCGCAGGGATATGGCTGTCCGCCGCCCGTATACACGGCCTGCATCACAGAATAGACAAACTTCCCTTCCTCGCAGGCCAGCTCTTTTGTTACCGTGAAGCCGTTATCGTAGAGAGCTCTTCTCAGGTGATCCCACTTGGTCATCGGCTGGAGCACAAGGTTCACGCGCTGCGCCTTTATCCATTCCTCGCGCAGGATAATATCAGCGATCAGCTCGCCGCCCATACCGGCAGCGATAACATCGGAAACGCCGCTGCTGTCAACGGCATCCAGCCCGTCCGAGAGGACAAGGCCTATCCTGTCCTCGAGCCCTGCTGCGCGGATACTCTCGGCGGCAGCGGCAAGGGGCTTTTCGTTCACATCGGAGGCGATGCAGCATTTGCAGATACCCTGCTCAACGAGATATACGGCGAGGTGGCCGTGGTCAGTGCCGACGTCAACGGCCTTCGGGCCCTTGCAGAGAGCGGCGCAGCACAGCAGGCGCTTATCCTTCATTGACTGCTGCTTCTGCGGGCTCGGCAGAGCCGATCGCGCTGAAATGCTGGTTGAGGGTATCTATCAGCTCTGTAGGATCTACGCCGTGCACCATGCAGGCCTCCTCAATAGTCTCGCCCATTGAGGCAGGGCAATAGATGCAGTGCATACCGATCTGCATAAAATACTCGGCGGTGTCCATATCATGCATGAGCACGTCAGAGATTATCGTATCCTTAGTTACCTTGAAATCCATTGTTTTCACCTTTCTATGCAAAATGCTTACATACATTTATTATAACCTATTTTTGTCCATTTTGCAATAGGTAAAACAAGAAAAACGCAGAATTCGGTTTTCGGGTCGCTGCAAAATAATAAAAGAGCCGCCGCGAAGGCAGCTCTTTTATTATGCACAATGCTTATTCTCTGTCCTGATTCATTTTTGCAAAGCACTCGCTGCAATATACAGGTCTGTCCTCTCTGGGCTCGAAGGGAACTCTTGCCTCTCCGCCGCAGTTAGCACATACAGCAGTAAACATCTGTCTGCCGGCCTTCTGATCGTTCTTTCTTGCAATGCGGCAAGCCTTGCATCTCTTAGGCTCATTAGCAAAGCCGTGTTCTGCATAATACTCCTGCTCGCCTGCTGTGAAAACGAACTCATTACCACAGTCCTTGCAAACTAATGTCTTGTCCTCGTACATAATTCTATACCTCGCTTAAAATTTTTGCCTCGGTCGGACTTGCACCGACATCTTTGTAAAACAACGCTCTCCAATTAAGCTACATGGCTATAAATATCACAGGACGTTCCGAAGCTTGCGCCTTATCCTCTGCACCGCGTTATCGACCGACTTCTGGGAGATACCGAGCTTTTGGCTTATCTCGCTGTAGCTGACCTTACTGAGATAAAGCTGCAAAACACTAAGCTCCAGCTCTGAAAGCTCATCGCTTACTCTGCGGTACAGCTCCTCGGCTGCTGACCTTTCAAGCACCTTGTTCTCGGGGATCTCGGCGGGATCGTCGGGGAGCTCAAGCTCCTCGGGAAGCTCGTCAAAATCGTCCTTAGACCTTTTATAGCAGGTTATCATTCTGTTGCGGATACACTGCTGGGCATAGGTCATGAACGAAGCGTTCCTGTCGGGGTCATAGGTACGGACGGCAGACAGCAGAGCCATAAAGCCCTCCTGTGCCAGATCGTCGGGTGCGGCGCCCGAAAATGACTCGGCACGCATACGGATGGTGTTATTGAATCTTAGGATAAGCTCTGTCAGCGCAGAGGCTTTATCCTCTTTACAGAGCCTCACCAGTTCTTCATTGCTCAACTCTGAAAGAGAATCGACATTTGCCACAGAGATCCCACCAATCGCCCTGAGCACACCGACGGCATATCGGTATGCCTCTATATAATACATAATAACATCATATTTTACCAAAGTCAAGCTTGCTTTCAAAAAAAATTAATAAAGTAGAAATATTTGTGTAATTTAACATAATTCAAAGTGCGATAATAGTTAATTTGACGAATAAAAAAATAAACAGAGCTGGAGGCCAACTCTGTTTATTCTCTCATAATTCTATAGCCTGCAATAATCCGCTCTTCCGCGAGAGAAGATATCGCCGCCGAGGCTATCATTTGCGACGACCAACGGAAAATCCTCGATATACAATCTTTTAACGGACTCGCAGCCGAGGTCTTCAAAGGCGATGACCTCGCAGCTTTTGATACAGTTACAGGCAAGAGCGCCTGCACCGCCGACCGCACAAAGATAAATAGCATTATTTCTGACTATGGCATCTCTTACTTCCTGAGAGCGCTCGCCCTTACCGATCATTCCGGCAAGCCCCATATCGAGCAATGCGGGAGCAAACCTGTCCATTCGGCCTGAGGTAGTAGGGCCGCAGGAGCCTATCGGTTTGCCTTCGGGAGCGGGAGTAGGGCCGGCATAATAGATCACGGCGTCGCGGATCTGGTACGGAAGCTCCTTACCCTCGGAGATAAGCTGCATAATGCGCTTATGGGCGGCGTCACGCGAAGTATAGACATAGCCTGTGAGCAGGATATTATCGCCGCAGCGAAGCGTTTTGGCGGCTTCTTTAAGCTGCTGCGCATCCACCCTGACAGTTTCTCTCATCACTCTTCCTCAACAAGCGAGAGGCCATCGTCGATAAGGTCTCTTGCCTTATTGGCAGAGCCGATGCTTGCGCCAAAGAGGTCATTGAGCGAGGAGATCACCTGAGTGATATTCTCGCTGAGGTTTGTATACTCGGTTCTGACGGAATCGCGGAGGTCCTTGGATCTTGCTCTGATAACGCCTGCCTCAACGGTAGCGTCGTCGATCATCTTCTTAGCCTGAGCCTGAGCGGTTGCTGTAGTGGTAGCGGCCTCTGTTCTTGCGGAGGTAGTCATAGCGTCTGCCTCGGCCTTTGCGGTAGAGGTCATCTCGTCTGCCTCTGCTCTTGCCTTAGAAGTCATAGCGTCAGCCTCGGCCTTAGCGTCGGCAGTCATCTTGGCAGCGCTGGCCTTAGCGGTCTCGAGAGTGCGGGTAGCCTCTTCCTGAGCGGAGGTAACGGTGGTCTCTGCCTGAGCGTTAGCGTCGTCGATGATCTGGTTAGCCTGAGCCTCAGCCTCATCGGTCATATTCTTGGCAGTCTCCTTAGCCTTGGTAACTACCATGTTAGCGGAGTTCTGAGCCTGGATAAAGATCTCACCCATATCGAATGCAGGAGAAGAAGCCTGGCCTGCGTTCTTTTCGGCGGCCTCAAGCTTTTCCTTCAGATCCTCGATCTCGTTCTTCTGGCGCTCGATCTCGGCGTCCTTCTCGGAGACCTGCTGCTCATAGTCAGCAATCTGAACCTTCATGGTGTCGGTAGAAGCCATAAGCTCTGCGACCTTGTTCTTGGCCTCTTCTACCTTCTTTTCCAGCTCGGCCTTGCCCTCGAAATCAGCAGACTCGCCGCCGCTCGAAGTCTCAAGACGGTCAATGGTCTCCTGCTGCTCTGTTACTTTAGCTTCAAGGTTATAGATCTTAGAGTTAAGATCATCAACATAAGCCAGAACGTCGGATTTATCGAAACCTCCCATTCTGACTGTTCTCAGATAACCGTTATTTGCCATAATTGCATTACCTCCATAAGATAATATCTTCTATTCAATTATACATTATTTCTGAATTATTTTCAACTGATTTAAGACAATTTCCAAAACTTCATACATTCTGACAAATTTAACCGAGCGTTTTTGTCTATTTTGACAATTGCATAAATCTCAGGGTGAAAAGTGCTTGTTTTTTATAAGAATACACAAATGGACGGAGCAGTGTCCGTCCATTACTGTATAACTGATTCTTAATTCTTAAAGATATTGAAGATGTCGTCGTAATAGTCCGGATTGTCTGCTGCCTTTACGCCTGCCTTGTGTCTTGCCTCGGCGTCGGCCTTAGCGTCGGCCTCCGTGGGCTTGTAGTTGGCGGAGAAGGCTGCCTTCTTTGCTGCATCTCCCATCGCGTGAGCGTCGTCAAAATCGGCGGCGATAACGGTAACATAAACTGTATCGTTAGCATCGGGATCATAGCCGTTGCCGAAGATGATCTCCGCGTCGTCGTCAACTGCCTCGGTGATAGCGTTTGTGAGCTCGTCGATCTCGTCAACAACAATGTCCTCGCTCATGGTGATATTTACGAGCAGTCTCTTAGCGCCTGTGATGGAGGTCTCAAGCAGATCGCTGGAAATGACCTGAGCAACAACGTCCTGTACCTTGTCCTTGCCTGTGCCCATGCCCTTTGCCATGTGAGCAAAGCCTGCGTTCTTGATGATGGTAGTAATATCAGCGAAGTCTACATTGATCTCGTCATGTCTTGTGATTATCTCTGCGATAGAGATAACGTCGTTCTTGAGCACCTCGTCTGCGAGGGCGTAGGACTGACGCATTGTAAGCTTCTGTCCGCCTGTCAGCAGGTTCTGGTTGGGGATAACGATGAGGGCGTCAACGTGCTCGAGCATTGCTGCGATACCCTTCTCGGCCTTCTCCATCTTCTTAGGTCCTTCGAACTTGAAGGGCTTGGTAACGACCGCGACGGTGAGCTTGTCGAGCTCCTGAGCGATCTCGGCAACTACGGGAGCAGCGCCTGTACCTGTGCCGCCGCCCATACCTGCGGTGATGAAGATCATATCAGCGTCCTTGATGACCTCTGCGATCTCTTCCTTGCTCTCCTGAGCGGAGGCCTCGCCGATCTCGGGCTTAGCTCCTGCGCCGAGTCCGTGGGTCAGCTTGGAACCGATCTGGATCTTCTCGGTAGCCTTGGAGTTCTTAAGAGCCTGTATATCAGTATTGATAGCAATGTAATCAACGTTTCCGGTGATACCCTGGCTGGCGATACAGTTAAGGGCGTTTCCGCCGCCGCCGCCGACACCGATCACTTTGATCCTTGCTCCTTCAACGGGTGCTTCAACATACTCGTAAGACATAAACATATTCCTCCTAATATTTATTGCGTTCTTGTTCTTTTTACATCTTAAAAAGCTTAAAAAGTGACAGAATGTCTCATATTACATAGATATACTATATTTTAACACAAAGCTATTGAAATGTAAAGCCGCATTGTTAACGTTTTTTAATTTTTTCAATCTTCGTGCATCAAAGTCGGTTTCGAGGGTGAATAATTGTACAATTTGCACAAGGTGAAATTGCCCGTTATTCCTCCCAGCCCGTGTATTCCTGAGCCTCGGGCTGAGCGGGCTGCTCTGCCGGCTGCTGCTCGGTCTGCTGAGGCTGCTCTGTCTGTGCTTCCGTCT
>CAMNBY010000276.1 GCA_946533615.1 uncultured Clostridia bacterium | reverse complement strand
CGATCAGCTTTCCGTTCTTTTTCAGCACACGGGCATACTCGTCGTTCGTGACGGGCGCAAAGACGCTCACAACAGCATCGGCGCACTCGTTCGGGAAAGGCAGCGCAAAGCTCGAAGCCACGGCGAAACTGACGTTCATGATGCCGCCGCAGCGGGCACGGGTCATGCAGTGCGAGACCGCGTGTTTGGAAATATCTATCCCCCAGACTCTGCTGCCCTCTATCTCGGCGAGAGCGCAGGTGTAGAAGCCCTCTCCGCAGCCGCTGTCGATGATCTCGGGGCTGTCAGCGCCCTCCAGAGCTTTTTGGGTGCTGTCCCTGAGAGCCTCTGCGAGAGGCGTGTAGTATCCCCTGTCAAGAAACTCGCTGCGGGCCCTGACCATATCGGCGTTATCTCCCGCCTTTGCGGGGTTTCTGCCCTTAGAGAGCAGCAGGTTCACATAGCCCTTGGCCGCAAGGTCAAAGCTGTGGTTCTTGGGGCATCTGTACGTTTTATAGGACAGTTTGAGCTTCTCCCCGCAGACGGGACAGAGGTATCTTACCATCATTCTCCCCTCTTTCCGCGGCGGCAGAAGAGAAGAACATACAGGAGCCAGAGCGTACAGAGCACAGTACACGAGCCGACCATCACGTTAACGGAGACATCAAGGTGGTTCATCACAAGCACCATCAGTGTGTTCAGCACGGCAGTGATAAAGAAAGAAACTACGAATTTAGCAGGACTTTTATTCATTATTCTGCCTCGCTGTTCTCGGTGTCGGCGGCAGCGTCTGGCTTGTCCTCATACTCGGGGTCGAGTGATTTTATCAGCTGCTGCTCGGCTGTTTTGTCGTCCGGCAGGACGATGAACCTCACCGCCTGCTTGTGGTTCACTATTTCGACCTCGTGGTGTATGCCGCCTGCTTCGCCGTCCATTGTCCATGGGATATCGGCCACGGAGGTAAACTTTACGCGGTTGGTCTTAAAGGTCACGAAGTCCTTGTCCTTGAGCTTTCCTGTGGCGGCGCCGCTGAGAGTGCTTTGCAGCGAGAGGGCGCCCGTAGGCGTTTTTACGAGCGTTACCTCAAAGAGGCCGTCGTCGAAATACACGCCCTTCCTTACAAGCGCCTTCATGCCGCCGATAGAAGTCGAGTTTGAGATCAGGCCGAGGATAAAGCTTCCCTCGATGACCTCGCCGTCATGCTCAACGGTCATGGTATAGCCCGTATACTTCGGCAGGCGCTTGATGCCCTCGATTATATAGGCCATGTGCCCGAGGACGTTCTTGACGCTCTGGCTGGTCTCGTAGGAAACATCGGTAAAGGCGCCGAAGCCCGCGACATAGACATAATACTCGCCGTTGAACTCTCCGACGTCGTAGTCGAAGGTAACGCCGTCAACGATGGCCTGCGCGGCGATGGTCATCTGCTTCGGAATACTCATGCTTGCGGCGAAGTCGTTGGTCGAGCCCGCAGGGATATACCCGAGGGGTATTTTCTTATCCTGGTGCATCAGGGCTTTGACGGCCTCGCTGAGAGTTCCGTCGCCTCCCGAGCAGGCCACGACGTCATAATTCTTCGCGTCGGCGAGTATCTTCTCATACCCGTCCATAGGCGCCTGGGTCGGATAGGCCGTGACCTCATAGCCGCCTGCGGTAAGGATATTAAGTATATCGCAGAGGTTATTTTTTATAAGCCCCTTTCCGGCATGTGGATTAAAGACAAACAAAAGCTTTTTCATTTCTATATCTCCTTTTTTAATTCACCCACCAATTTTTCAATCGAGCGCTTGGCAAGAGTCTCAGCGCCGCCCTCTAAGGGCGGTGGGTACCTTTATGTATGAGGCGGCGTCCTTGCCGTTAGGGGGGCTTTTTTATTCACGCACCAATTTTTCAATCGAGCGCTTGGCAAGAGTCTCAGCGCCGCCCTCTAAGGGCGGTGGAAGGCTTTGTGAATGAGGCGGCGGTGCAGCCGTTAGGCAGGCTTGTTGCGGGTGGAACGTTATAAGATAGTGTAAGATTTTGTTCGCTCTCAGATAGAGCGTTTATAATTTCCCTTGAGTATCTAAATTGGGAGCCTGACTCCCCTGAAAAGGGCAGCGAAGCAACCGCGGTCGGGGGACTGCCGTCGATAGGCAGTGGAGGTGGGGTTCCGAGCTTTGCGTTCGGCTGAATTGATAACCACGAACTGATAATTGACAATTCTACCCGCCTCGCGGCAAGATCCCGCCGCAGGCGGCACATTCATTGTGCATTGTGCATTGTGCATTGTGAATTGTGCATTGTGAACTGTGCATTGGTATGTCAATCGACGAACGCGCCGAATCCGAGAAGCGTGAGGGTCGTGATTATTACTGCCGCCAACATAACGCCGCCCATTACGGCGAGAATGCTTTTCTTGAAATCAAGGTCGAGCATACTTGCGGCAAGTGTGCCTGTCCATGCTCCCGTCACTGGCAGCGGGATACCGACGAAGAGAAAGAGCGCCCAGTACATTCCCCTGCCTGCCGAGGCCTTTAGCTTTTCGCCGCCCTTGTGGCCTTTTTTGAGGCACCAGTTGAAAAATCCACCGATGACGGGCTTGTCGGCGCCCCATTCAAGCACCTTCCTCGCGAAGAAGAAGATAAACGGCACGGGCACCATATTACCCACCATGCAGATGACGACGGCGAGCTTCCAGTCTATGCCGAGCCCGACCCCGACGGGAATGCCGCCCCTTAGCTCAAAGATCGGCACCATCGAGAGCAGAAATGTCAGTATGTATTTTTTCATCTTGTTATCTCCTTTTGTTCCCGGGGCTTTTATCGCGTTATGCATTGTCCCGTATCATTCTCTTAAGGTGCGAGATCTCCTGCTTCTGGCGGAAGGTCGGGTTTTGCTGAGATGCCGCGAGGGCGTAGTCGATGGCAAGATTTGTCCTGCCCGTGGCAAGGCTGCACAGCGAAAGATATATGCTGCAATCGCAGCGCTCACTGTCACAGACGCTGCTGCGCATGGCCTGCATCAGGCTGTCCTCAGCGCGGACGTATTCTCCCTTGGCGTACCACAGCACTCCGATCGTATGAAGCACAGCCATCGGGTGCGGACGAAGCCTTGCGCGGTCAAAGTAGCGCTTTGCTCCCTCGTAGACTCTCCAGGCGGCGTCCACATCGCCCATCATAAGATTATTATACACATAGGCGTTGTAATATTCCTCAAGTCCCTCGGGCGTCAGCAGCTCGGTGTCGATCTTTGACAGCACCGAAAACGACCGCCGAAGCATCCCGCCGCTGCTGAGTATGGCAGCAAGCTCAAGGCTCCTGCTTGCTCTGACCTGCGGCTCGAACGGCGCGTCCGCCCAGAGCTTCATTTTCTCGCAGAGCTCAAGGTCAACGCCGTCACGGGCGGCCTTGTCGATAAACGAAGAATAGACCCTGCGCCTGTAGAGGAAGATCACAAGCTTGATGAAGTTTATGACCACCAGCGACCACAGCAGGCAGACAAGCCCCGCAAGGAAGTAATATCGCTCTCCGCGCGAGGGTCCGCCGACCTGTCGGTAAACCATTCCGAAGGCAAAGCTCACCCAGAAGCAGAAGATGAACGTACACACAGGTCGGTGTACCACGGCCTTCATCAGGCCGTAGAGCTTCCACAGCATAAGCTTCCCTCCTCTCGCGGCGTTTGCAAATACACATTTATAATAACATATTTGCAAGCAAATTGCAATAGTTTTTTATCCGCGTTCTGCGTTGTTTTGTTTAGCGCTCCTGCATGAGTGCCGAGCCTTGGATCTCCGCCTTTCAGAAAGCTTTACCGCCTGTTCAATATTTATTTACAGACGCCGTTCCACCGAATGCTATAATAAAGAAAAGCACCACAACAAGGAGTGATGACCGTGAAAAACAAAAAGATCGGCTTGCGGGTGAGTATCCTGATGAGCGTTACCCTCAGCCTTTTCCTCTCGCTTTCGGGCAACCTGCTTTCGGGGCATTTCACCGTTAAGGGATTTCTGATAAGCCTGCTGATGAGCATTGTGATAAGCATCATCATAAGCCTGGTGGTGCCGATGAAAAAAGTCGGCGACGGAGTTGTGGCAAGGTCGGGACTGCGGGAGCACAGCATTCCTGCCCGCTGCCTCGAGAGCTTTGTCTCCGACCTGATCTACACGCCGATAATCACGCTGGCGATGGTCTTCATGGCCTACAAGAACGCCTCGAAGCACGACTCCGACCTTTCCTTTGCGCCGATGTTCATAAGGTCGCTGCTGCTCAGCCTGATGCTTGGCTTTGTGCTGATCTTTGTTTTCCAACCCCTGTTCGTAAAGCTTGTGCTGAAGCGCAACGGCGTCGGCGGCCCTCCTCAAGGCGGCCCTCCCGAGAAGAAATAAGAAATATAAAAACTAAAGCCGCAGGTAATTTCGCCTGCGGCTTTTTGTGTGCTGTTTATGCG
>CAMNBY010000275.1 GCA_946533615.1 uncultured Clostridia bacterium | reverse complement strand
GGCGAAACCCCCTCCAACGGGCGCTCCGCACGGGGGTGAATTTCAAAACGCTCCGGGGGAGCGTTTTGAAAGAGGGGCGTGCCCTGCAAGAGAGGGCCGCCCCTGCCCGGGTATAGATGAACTGAAACCTCAAGCCGCCTGCGGCTTGACCGGTGCTGACGGCGCACGGCCGAATCCGCGAGATCGCTCGCAAGCTCGACCCGGGCGCGGGTGCGCAAGTCGCGAGATCGGCGGCGAAGCCGCCTCACAACTGTGTGATGTGCCGGGTAGTCCTCGCGAAACGGTGGGGGTCAGAGGGATTTGTGTGAGAGGGAATTCCCATGCGGTTTGGCTTTGTCCGGGGTGCGAAATGCAGCGGCGGCAAGAGTAATAAAGAATCATTTTATAATTTTATATATGGAGGTATAATTATGGAAAATTTCAACTTCTACAGCCCGACCGAGTTCGTCTTCGGACGGGGAAGAGAAAACGAGAGCGGCAAGTATGTAAAAAAATACGGCGGCTCTAAGGTGCTTATCCACTACGGCGGAGGCTCGGCCGTCCGCTCGGGGCTGCTGGACAGGGTCAAGGCTTCCCTTGACGCCGAGGGCATCAGCTTTGCCGAGCTGGGCGGCGTGCAGCCTAACCCGAGAGACACCCTCGTCTACAAGGGCATCGAGCTCTGCCGCAATGAGGGCGTTGACTTTATCCTTGCGGTCGGAGGCGGCTCTGTTATCGACTCAGCTAAGGCCATCGCCGCAGGTGTGCTCTACGACGGCGACTTCTGGGACTTCTACAGCGGCAGGCACGTTGAGAAGGCTCTGCCGATAGGCGTAGTCCTGACTATCGCCGCAGCAGGCAGCGAAGGCTCGGGAAATTCCGTTATAACAAAAGAGGACGGCCTGCTGAAACGCGGCACAGGTTCGGATGCGCTCAGGTCAAGATTCTCTGTCCTCGACCCCGAGCTGACACAGACGCTTCCCGCCTATCAGACAGCCTGCGGCGCTACGGATATAATGGCTCACGTCTTCGAGCGCTATTTCACAAACACACGCGAGGTCGAGATCACCGACAGGCTCTGCGAGGCCGTGCTGCTGACAATGGTCAAGGAAACTCCCCGCGTGATCGCCGACCCCGATAATTACGACGCCCGCGCAAACATCATGTGGGCGGGAATGGTCGCTCATAACGGCATCGTCGGCGTAGGCAGGAGCCAGGACTGGAACAGCCACGGCATCGAGCACGAGCTCTCGGCGCTCTATGACTGCGCTCACGGCGCGGGACTTGCGGTCATCATGCCCGCGTGGATGGAGTTCGTCCACAGCCACGACGTTATGCGGTTCTGCCAGATGGCAACAAGGGTCTTCGGCTGTCAGATGAATTTCGAGGATCCCGAGGTCACGGCGCTTGAAGGCATCAGAAGGTTCAGAGAGTTCCTGCACAGCATCGGAATGCCTATCAATCTTGCGGAGCTTGGAGCCAGAGAAGAGGATATCCCTCTGCTGGTCGAGAAGCTCGGCCTTGGCGAGGACGGCAGAACAGGGGGCTTTGTAAGGCTCTCGTCAGAGGACGTAAGAGAGATATACAGCATCGCTTCAAGGGCATCGCTCTGACGTGCACAATTCACAATTCACAATGCACAATTCACAATGCACAATGAAGGTGCCGCCTGCGGCGGTATCTTGCCGCGAAGCGGATAGTAAAGCGCTCGATCGAAGCCTTGGTGGGTGAATTAAAAAAGGAGGAAGATCATGAAAATATTATTTATTGGCGGAACAGGCACTATCAGTATGGCGATCACAAAGCTGCTGGCCGAGCAGGGGCACGAGCTCTGGCTGCTCAACCGCGGCAGCAGGAATAACGGCCTGCCCGAGAATGTCCGCACGATCACGGCGGATATAAATAACGAGGAGGACACCGCAAAAAAGCTTGAGGGCATGAGCTTTGACTGCGTCGGCGAGTTCATCGGCTTCGTGCCGCAGCAGCTGGAAAGAGACTACCGCCTCTTCAAGGACAAGACCAAGCAGTTTATCTATATCAGCTCCGCCTCGGCATATAAAAAGCCCCCCGAGGGCTATGTCATCACCGAGGAAACGCCCCTCGAAAACCCGTACTGGGAGTATTCAAGAAACAAGAAGGCCTGCGAGGACTACCTGATGAAGCTCTGCCGCGAGGAGGGCTTCCCCGTGACTATCGTGAGACCGAGCCACACCTACGATGAGCGCAGCGTGCCCCTCGGGGTACACGGCAACGGCGGCAGCTGGCAGGTCGTAAAGCGCATCAAGGAGGGCAAGCCCGTCATCATACACGGCGACGGCAGCTCCCTCTGGACGATCACGCATAACAGCGACTTCGCAAAGGCATACGCAGGGCTTGTCGGCAACCCCCGGGCGATCGGCGAGGCCTTCCATATCACGACAGACGAGAGCCTGCCCTGGAACGATATCTATAAGGCCATTGCCGACGCGCTGGGCGTCCCGCTCAAGCCCTATTACGTCGCCTCGCAGACCCTCGCGGATATGAGCGACTACGACTTTGTCGGCAGCCTGATCGGAGACAAGTCTAACTCTGTGGTCTTCGATAATTCTAAGGTCAAGGCGCTTGTCCCCGAGTTCAAGTGTACCGTCACGGCTCGCGAGGGCATAAGAAGAACGGTAGAGTATATCCTCGAGCACCCCGAATATCAGAACGAGGACAAGGAGTTCGACAGCTGGTGCGACAGGGTGATCGCAGCGCTGGATAAGGCAAAGGAGGAGGTTAAAAATGGTTGACGTTAAGGGCCGCTGGGCGTTCATCACAGGAGCCGCAAGAGGCATCGGCCGCGGAGCCGCAGTGTTTATGGCAGAACGCGGCTGCAACCTGATATTACAGGCAAGGACAAAGGAAAACTGCGCCGCCGTGCTTGAAGAGGTAAGGGCGCTGGGCGTCGAGGCCTATGCCGTGGGCGCCGAGTTTTCAGATCTTTCGCAGGTGGAGAGAATGCTCGCCGAGATCGACGCTCTGGGCAAGCCCGTGGACATCGTTCTCAACAACGCAGGGATACAGATCGCCTACAGGAGCGAGTACCTGAAGACCCCCGCCTCGGACTACGAGGAGAGCTTCAGGATCAACACCATCGCGCCGATGATGATAGTTTATCACTTCCTGCCCCTGATGGAGAAGCGCGGCTTCGGCAGGATCGTAAACACCACCAGCGGCATCAGGCTCGAGCCCGAGCAGGCTGGCTACTCCGCAAGCAAGGCCGCCCTCGACAAGGTCACGATGGATCTGGCAGCCAAGTATGAGGGCACGGACATCTGCATCAACATCACCGACCCCGGCTGGTGCAGGACAGACCTCGGCGGCCCCCATGCTCCCAACGCTCCCGAGAGCTCCCTGCCGGGCGTTGTTGTCGGCGCTTTCATCGACGACAAGCGCTCTGGCTGCGACCTCTCCGCAGGCAACTTCTACGGCATGACCCTCGAGGAAGCCGTGGCCAAGGCCGAAGCAGGCTTCCCTGTCTACACAGGCTCCATCGGCTATGTATCGCCGTAAACGGCGAGCCATCGTTTCTTTATGCTGTAAGAATGTTGACAACCGCGGAAATATGTGCTACAATCAATAAATGTAAAGTCGAGAAATGTCAAATGTTCGGGAACAATACGGGGGACAGTATGAAGGACAAGGCTAAGGAATTATTTGATAAGCTCTGTGAAAAGCTTCGCGGGCTGCCGCCGAAGTATGCGGCACTTCTGCTTTGTGCTGCCCTGATACTTGTGCTGATCCCGATAAGCATCGCGGGCAGCAAAAGAGCCGAGGAGAACGACAGCAGCTCCGAGGCCGAGGAAAGCGCCGAAGAAATAACAGACAGCATCGACAGGGAGGTTCCCGCTACCGAAGAAAGCTCCGAGCCCGAGGAGGATCACATCAGGGAGCTTGCGGGCATCGAGAAGCAGATAAGCGAGCGCCTTCCCGAGTTTCCCGGCGAGTGGTGCTGCTATATGAAAAGCATGAAAACAGGCAGCTGGTTCGTGATAAACGACCACGACCTCTATCCCGCAAGCATGATAAAGCTCTTTGCCATGGGCGCCTGCTACCAGAAGATCGAGGACGGCTTCATCACCGAGGATGAGGTCTACTCCAACCTCTACGGAATGGAGGTCATGAGCAACAATCAGGCCTTCAACAACATCGTGTGGGCGATAGGCAAGACCTACATCACCGAGTGGTGCCACGAGAACGGCTACACCCACACCTATCAGAACCACGGACTTACGCCCTCTACAAACGCCGAGGGCCTTGCGACCTCTGACGAGCCCAACCAGACCTGCGTCTCCGACGTAGGACATATGCTCGAGGACATCTATAACGGCACCTGCGTTTCGGAAAGCGCCTGCGAGCGTATGCTCGACCTGCTTTTCAACCAGCACTGGAGGACCAAGATACCAATGGGCATACCCTATGACCCCAACGTGAAGATCGGCAACAAGACGGGCGACACCTACGACGTCTCCCACGACGCCGCGATCGTCTACACCCCCGACGGCGACTACGTCCTTGTGCTGATGGCCGAGGCCGAGAGCATCTCCTTCGACCTGGATATGTATTTCTGGGAGATCTCGCGTCTGGTGTATGACTTCATCTACCCCGAGCACATGGGCGGCTGATGGCCGCTGTTTGCGGCGAGGCATAGCAAAAATACAGGCCGCCTGGCGAAGCAGGTTTTGAGAACTGCTTCGGACGGGCGGCCGTTTATTTTTTTACTTTTCTCTTTTCAGTCTGAAATCCACGGAGCGTTTGAGGTAGCCGAGGTATTCCTCGTCGCGGCACATGGCCTTCCCGACGTCGTCCGAGAGCTTTGCGACGGGTCTGCCGTTGACGTATTGCAGCTTGATGACGATATTCAGGGCGGGCGCCTCGGTGTCGTTCGAGCAGAAGGTGCCGATGCCGAAGGATACCTTGGTCTTGCCGCAGAAATAGTCATAGAGCTTCTGGGCTCTGTCGAAGTCGAGGCTGTCGCTGAACAGCAGCAGCTTGGTCTTGGGGTCAACACCGTAGCGCTTGTAGTGGGCGATCATTTTTTCGCCCCAGGCGTAGGGGTCGCCGCTGTCGTGGCGGACTCCCGAATAGTTATTGACGTTCGAGCGGTTGAAGTCCAGCAGGAAGAGGTCGGTCGTGATGGTGTCGGTCAGGGCGGTGCCGTTGTCGCCGTCGTATTCGTTATACCAGTCCTTCATGGCGTAGTGGTTGGTGTATGCAAGGGGTATGGAGTCGATGCCCTGATACATCTGGACGAACTCGTGGGCGTAGGTGCCGATGGGGGTGAGGTCATACTTCATCGCGAGGTATACGTTGGAAGTTCCGACGCACTTGTCGGTCTCCTTGGCAAGGCGCCTTACCACGACGTCCTCCCACTCGCGGGAGAGTCTTCTGCGGCAGCCGAACTCCGCGAACCTGAAGGTGTATGTTCCGTCGTTGAGTGCTTTGATCTTAGCATCGAGCCTTTCCTCGGCAGAGCGGCGGAGCTTTTCGTAGTCGTAGTTCATTCTGAAATAGACCTCGTTGACGATCTCGAGCAGATAGATCTCGAACTGCATGGCCGAGAAGAGGGGGCCGTCTACCTCGATGAACAGCTCGCCGCTGTCCTCGAGCCTTACGGTAACGTAGTCTCTGATAGGTCTCCAGAGGCGCAGGAACTCAACGTAATCGTTCTTGATAAAGCGGATAGAGCGGAGGTAATCGAGCTCATCTTTAGTGAATTTAAGCGAGCAGAGGTGATCGATCTGCTCCTCGATCTCCTGCACCATTTCGGGCGTGAAGGTGATGCCCTTGTTGCGGCACTTAAAGAAATACTGTCCGCAGAGGTCGGTGTGCTTATGGAATATCACCTGATCCATATTGAATTTATAAAGGTCGGTATCGAGCAGCGATACAACGATAGGTTCAAGCTTCATAGTTTTATTCCTTTCTTGTTTTTTAATTCACCCACCAAGGTCTCACTTCTGCGCTTGGCAGAGGTCTCAGCGCCGCCCTCTAAGGGCGGTGGGAGGCCTTTGTGAATGAGGCGGTGGTGCAGCCGTTAGGCAGGCTTGTTGCGGGTGGTCCGTTAAAGATCGTGGAAGATTTGCTTCGCTCTCGGATAGGGCGTTTTTTATTTCACCCACAAATCCATCTGACTCCCACCGTATCGCGAGGGATCCCCCCGCACATTACACCGTTGTAAACGAGCCTGCGAGTGATCCCGCGACTTGCGTGGTACACGCCGTGTACCC
>CAMNBY010000274.1 GCA_946533615.1 uncultured Clostridia bacterium | reverse complement strand
GGGTTTCGCCGACTGCGGTCGGCGACCAAAGGCGCTGCCTTTGGAATCCGCAAGCCCTTTAAAAAGGGCTTGAGCCTAAACTTTATCGCGCTTCGCGATGTGGGAGCAAAGCCTTGTTGGGGCATTTTCCTCTTACTCTATCCGGCTGACCCCCACCGTATCGCGAGGGAGCTCCGGCACATTTAGCTGTTGTGAGGCGGCTTCGCCGCCGATTACGCGGCCTGCGCACCCGCGCCCGGGTCGGCCGCCCTTAGGGCTCGGTGGATCTTTTTACGCCGTTGGCGGAGAAGATCTCCCCGACGTCGGCGATAAGCGTGATGCTGCCGTCTGCAAGTATCGAGCAGCCCGAAATGCCGCGGCGCTTAAGATCGAACTTCGACAGCAGCGGCGACAGCGGCTTAACGACCACCTGCTGATCTGCCAGCAGCTCGTCTGCGAAAAGCACGGCGTCAAAGCCTGCTTCGCGGCACCTGAGCATGATGCCGTCGGCCAGCGGCCGCTTCTCGCCCTTCAGCTCAAAGGCGTCGGTCAGGCGGACTACCTTCAGGCAGTGCTCGCGCAGCATGACAAGCTCTGTTCCGTCGGGGTCGCGTATCAGCTGGCTCTCCTCTGCCTTGAAGATCTCGCTCACCGAGGTTATCGGCACCGAGAACACCGAGCCGTTTGCCGAAACGTCAAGCACGTCGATGATTGACAGCGACAGCGGTATGCGAATGGTGAACTTCGAGCCCTTGCCGTAGACCGATTCGATAAGCATTTTGCCGCCTACCTTCTCGATGTTCTTTTTAACGACGTCCATTCCGACGCCGCGTCCCGAGTATTCCGTCACGGTCTCATTTGTCGAGAAGCCCGCCGCCATTATCAGCTGAAAGCAGTCGCTCTCGGAGTATTCGCTTTCGGGCTTGGTGAGTATGCCCTTCTTTTTTGCCTTTGCCAGCAGCGCCGAGGCGTCCATTCCTGCGCCGTTGTCCTCGCAGGAGATGACTACCTCGCCGTTGTCGTAGCCTGCCGAGAGGGTGACTCTCGGGGGCTCGGTCTTGCCTGCGGCTGCTCTCTCCTCGGGCAGCTCGATGCCGTGGTCAACGGCATTCCTGACTATATGCATCAGCGGGTCGCCGAGTATATCGACTACCGTCTTGTCTGCTTCCGTGTCCTCGCCCACGAAGACCAGCTCGACGTTCTTGCCGAGGGTCTTGTTCATGTCGCGGACGACGCGGCTCATCTTTGAAAACGCGGTCTTGACGGGCACCATTCGTATGGACATTACAACGTCCTGGAGCTCGTCCGTCAGCTTTTTCAGCTCGCGGGCGGACTTTGAAAAGCGCTCAAGGCTGCTCTCCATGCCCCTGAGATCGGGGCTCGAGATAACGCCCGATTCCGTGATAACTATCTCCGCCACAAGGTCGAGCAGGTGGTCGAGCTTTTCAAGCTTGACCGAGATTATGCTGCTCTGGGCGTCCTTGTGCTGAGCTGCGGGAGCCTGCTTGGGCTGAGCAGCGGGCTTTGCGGGAGCCTCGGGCTTAGGGGCGGCTGCGGGAACGGTCGGCGCGGGAGTTGTGGGAGCGGGTGCGGGTCTCCGGGCGGGCTTTGCCGCTGCAAGCTTTTCGACAGAGGCGACGTTCAGCCCCTCCTTAAGCAGCTCAACGGCCTTCGAGGGCTGGTCGATGCGCATTCTTATGCGGAAGCCCTTTTCCTTCAGCACGTCCTCTGCGGCGTCGTCCTCAAGGTCGGCGGGCTCGGTCGAGATCACGTCGCCCACAGAGGCGACGGAGTTTATCAGCACCATGGCTCTGATCGAGGGCATCATGCAGCTCTCGTCAAACTTCACAAGGAACTCCGTTTCGCCCTCTCCGAGATCTGCGGAGGCAGCGGCTTCTGCGGGGGCGCCCTCTTTTTCGAGCACCCGCGCCGAGCTTACGTTCAGCGCTTCCTTGACTATCTCGAGTGCGGGGGCGGGGTCGCCCTTGACCTTTATATAAAAGCCGCTGCTGTGTATCTCGTCGTCGGCGGTCTCGGCCTCAAGGTCGGGAGGCACTGTACCGAACAGCTCCGCCACGCCCTCGAGCGAATTGCAGATGACCATTGCCCTCAGCGACGGCATGAGGCAGTTCTCCTCAAACTTTACTTCAATAGTCGAAACGTCGGCGGGCTCGTCGGCCGAGAAGACCTCGTGAGCGGGAGCGGCCTGCTTGGCTTCTCCGCCGCCCTCGGCGACGCCTTTAAGATAGGTCGAGAACTCGACAAGCTGCGCGATGAACTCCGAGAAATCCGTCAGCGGTATACTGTCGTCCGAGAGGTTCTCGATCTCGCTTTTCAGGTTGTCCGAGGCTGTGTAGCAAAGCTCGTACAGCGGCGCCTTGTCAAACTCGAGGTCGGGCTTCTCCCTTATGATAAAGAAGATGTCCTCGAGCTTATGCGCAAGCTCCGACATATTTTTAAGGCCCATCATGGCAGCGCTGCCCTTGATAGTATGCATGACGCGGAATATCTCTGCAATATCGTCTCCGCCCAGCTCGGCGTTTTCGGTGCGCATCAATATCTCGTCAAGATTTTCAAGCAGCTCCTCCGACTCAAACACGAAGGTATCCAGCATACTCTCCATTCCCGGATCAAACTTTGCCATTCTCTCACCTCTTCTTTTTAATTCCCCCACCGGCTTTCAATTGAGCGCTTGGCGGAAGTCTCAGCGCCGCCCTCTAAGGGCGGTGGGTTTTTTAATTCCCCCACCAGCTTTCGATTGAGCGCTTGGCGGAGCTTTGCGAGGCCTCCCCGGAGGGGAGGCAGATTTTTAATTCACCCACCAGCTTTCGATTGAGCGCCTGGCGGAGCTTTGCGAGGCCTCCCCGGAGGGGAGGCGGATTCAATTTGTGAATGAGGCTGCGGTGCAGCCGTTGGGGTACCCTGTTTGCGAGTGGAACGTCAGGGATTGCGCTGATTATCAATGCACAATGCACAATGCACAATGAATGTGCCGCCTGCGGCGGTATCTTGCCGCGAGGCGAATAAACCGGCAATTTACAATTACGAATTACGCTCGCACGAGGGCAGATATGTTTTGAGGGCGTTTGCCTCTTACGCTACCCTTGCTCGGGCTTGTTCCTCTTTCGCTATCCTGCTGACCCCCACCGTAAGCTTTTAGATGCCAGATGCGAGAGGCAAGAGGCAAGAAGTGCTTTGTGAGGGCGTTTCCTTTTTTGCTGAACCTCTCTGCGTGCCACCGTATCGCGAGGGAGCCCCGGCACATTTCGCTGTTGTAAACGAGCTTGCGAGTGATCTCGCGGCCTGCGCACCCGCGCCCGGGGCGGCTTGCCGCCGCTCACGCGGACTAAAAAAAACCTTCTCTTATGCACATTTCTTTTGTTGCTTCGAGGGGGAGACCCATTATTTTGTGGACGGGCCTGCGCTCGGAGTCGGTGTAAATGAACAAAGTGCAGGTGCGGCTCATTCGCTGTGTCAGGTTCTGCTTTATGCGCAGCTTCGATACATTCTTTTTCGGTATCGACACCGTGTGATACATACTGTCGCGGCAGTAGCAGAGGGTACAGACGTCGTTTTTCATGCCGACGGAGGTCGTGAAGGCCGCCGCAAGCTTTATTATCACCTGCCAGAGAAGCGGCAGGGTCATCAGTATCATCAGAATATTTATCTCGCTGTGCCAGCGGTCGATCAGATATTTCATGACCGTCCCGGCAGCAATGGGTATCAGGCACATCACCAGCGGCAGAGCAACGAACCTGCCAAGGTCGCGCCTGCCTGTGCAGATCTCGGGGGGAGCCTGCTTCAGCGAGGGCGCCAGTATCTTCATCGAGGCCTCCATCTCGCTGTCGGTCGTGATCGGGATAAGCGCCGAGGTGTCGCTTTTTCTCACACCGTAGCCCGTGCAGCAGATGTGTACCGAGCTTATGTGGAACAGCCGCATCATCAGCGTCCTGCGGACATCAAAGTAATTCACCCTGTCGCGGTTGAGTATGCTTCTCTTGCGCCTGATGAAGCCCGAGGTGATGAAATACTGCCTGCCCCTGCGGGCAGAGGTGAACTTCCAGTAGGAAAGCAGGTTTGTGACAAAGCTGAGCAGCCAGCCGCCTGCGATGACTCCGCCGATCATGGCGATCGTCCCGGGAACAGCGCGGAAAATGCCCAGAAACTCGCTGTCTATCTGAACGAGCCTGCCGTTCACCGTGTCAAAGAGCTGCTTCTCCATCTCCTGACCCACAAGGCGGTAGAGCTCGTAGATAAAGCCCATGAAAAGGATTATCCCCGAGATCGGCGACGAGAACAGCAGCGAGAACGCCGCCAGATGCCGCTTTCGCGGAGCGACCGAAAAGCTTGGCTGCTTGTCCGAGCGGGCCGCGACTATCTCGTATATCTCCTTTACGCTCTTTTCCGAGATCACAAGCTTCATGTCCGTCCTCGGGAGAGAGTCAGCGTTGGTCTCGATGTACATCGTGCAGGCGCCCACAGCCCTGTAGATATAGCCCTGATTTGTGGAAAAGGTCGTTATCTCGCTGAAATACACCTTCGTCCTGATTATGCCGAAGGGGCCGAAGTGTGCCTCTATCCCGTCGTCCTCAATCCTGTAGAAGACGAACAGCCACCGAAACACCGCAAACCCCACGATGAAGGCGATAACTATCGCATCGAGCCAGTGCGTCCGTATCCAGCCCTGGATGTCGAACTCAAAGGTGATGATGTTCTTGACTATCGGTATCAGCAGCAGCCAAAGTGTCTTTGAGGTGTAGCCGATTATCTTTATCGGGTGCTGCCGCCTGCGGAGGAACTCTCGCAGAAAGCTGCGCTTCTCTTTAATTGCTTCTTTGTTGAGCTGTACAGCCTTCAAAAAGTTCTCACCGACCGATCTGTTCTTATTCTACTCCCCTGTAGTACAGCCCCTTTGTCTGGCGCTCACGGGTCTTGGGGGACGTGCCGTTCTCGAAGCAGCGCAGTATCTCCGCGGCCTGCTCGGGCGTCTCGTCAAAAAGGCTTATCCCGAAGAAGCCTGCTGTCCCGAAGTCCGCGAGCCTGTCGGCTATGCTCAGAATGTCGGAGTTCATCAGCTCGACATAGCCCGAAGCCTTGCTGCACCTGACGGGAAAGCGCCTGCCCGTGCGGTCGAACAGCTCTCGCCTGCAATCCTTGCAGCCAAGGCTCTGTCTGATCGGGCAGTTGACCGTCAGCATCATCGGCAGCCTGCCGTAGGCTATGACCCCGAAGGGCAGCTCGCCGCCGAGGCCGCTTATCTGGGCGGCAGTCAGCTCAAAGGAGGCCGTGCAGTCCGCAAGGCCGAGAGCCCTGAGCTCTCTCAGGGCGAGAGTATTGGTAACATTCAGGCCGAAGCCGCCGTGGAGAGTGAGCCCCAGCCTGCGGCCAAGCCTTATATGTGCATAGTTGGTACATTCTATATGTTTCAGCCCCTGCCGGACAAGGGCAGAAAGCCGCTGAGCCTGCTCCTCCTCGTGGAGGGTGAACCTCGGCATCACGGCGCAGAGCTTTTCGGGGGCGAAGCCCTGTTCCAGCAGCTCGGACACCCTGTCCATAGGCAGGCAGAAAAGCTCCGCCTCCCCGGGGGAGATCAGCGAAAGCTGGCCGGCATTCTGTGCGCTTATCCTGAAAGCAGGCCTCTGCACACGCCGCGGCGCCGCAAGCGAAAAACCGTGCTCTGTGAAGGCAGGCTTTTTTGTGAAGTGCCGGAACCTTGCAAGATCAAGCTTACCGCAAACCTCACGACGCAGGGCGTTCACTGCCGAGGCAGGAAGGTTCAGTCCCTCGTCAAGCTCGCAGCGCAGCCCCTCAAACTCGTATATCGTCGGCCCCAGCTTTGAGAGCGCAGCGGCAAGCGAGGCCTTGTCGGCGGGGCGGTTCCTTGCGGGCTGCGGTATCTCTCCGACGGCGGAGGCTGTGCAGCCATCGCTGTCAAAGGCGGTGAGGGTCACGGGCTCTCCCGCTTTTACTTTTATCTCGAAACGCACAGTGGCGCGTTTTTCCGTGCTTCTGTAAAGCTCGTGGAGCTTTGGCAGCTCCCCTGCTGCGGCAAGGGCGTCCTCACGGGTGCGGGTGCCGAACATAGCGCGGCCCGTCCTGCCCGTGTAGTACCCGTCGGTGAAGCCGCTGCGCGAGAACACGTTTTTCAGCTGCTCCATATCGGGCTTTCGGCCTTCAAGGCTGTCCCTTGCGGCTCTGACAGCTGCTGCAACGTACTCGGGGCGCTTCATCCTGCCCTCGATCTTCAGCGAGGCTGCGCCCATTTCCGAGAGCTCGCCGAGCCTCGGGATAAGGCTCATATCCTTCAGAGACAGAGCGTGGTCGTCACGCCTTCCGCTGACGGGAGAGGCAGGCAGCCTGCAAGCCTGGGCGCAGAGTCCCCGATTGGCGCTCCGCGAGCCGATGACGGCCGACATGAAGCACTGTCCCGACACGGACATACACAGCGCACCGTGGACAAAGACCTCGATCTCGATGGGTAGGCTGCAAAGCTCTCTCAGGACGTTCTCGGGCAGCTCGCGGGAGGCAACGGCTCTTGAAAAGCCCATTTCCTTTGCAAGCATCACGCCCTCGGGGGTGTGCAGGGTCATCTGTGTTGATGCGTGTATCGGCAGGTCGGGGCAGCACTCACGGGTAATGGCGACAAGCGCAAGATCCTGCGTGATGAGGCCGTCCACTCCAAGCTCGCAGGCTGTTTTTACGGCCTCGATGCACTCGGGGAGCTCCCTGTCGGTGATGACGGTATTTATGGCCTGATAGACCCTGACGCCTCTTATGTGGCAATCCCTTACTGCCTGCTCGAGCTGCTCCCTTGTGAAGTTTGCGGCGTTCTGCCTTGCCGAGAAGTGCTCGCCGCCGAGGTAGACGGCGTCGCAGCCCGCTCTCAGGGCGGCTTCAAGAGCCTCCGCCGAGCCGCAGGGCGCCAATATCTCGGGGCGCATTACTTCTTTCTGTAGCTGCCGTCCAGGGCGTTGGAGATGTCGCGGCTTATCATATCCTTTGCGCTTACTGGCTCCTCGGGAGCAAACGACTTGCGCAGCTTGATCTCTCGCTTGAGCTGCTCGACCTTTGCCTTCAGCTCGGCGTTCTCCTTTTCGGCGGCCTCGGCTCTGGTCTTGGCGTTGGTCGCGTCGTCAAAATACACCTTTATCTGGCTGCGGATATTTTCAAGGTTGCTTCTGGTCTTGATGAGGTCATCGAAGGCCTCGAGGGCGATAAGCGCAGCGCCGTCCTGTGCCGAGAGCGTAGACTTGCCCTTGGTGATCTCCTCGAACCTCTGGTTCAGGGCTCCCGCAAGGTCGCGGCTGTACTCCTCGGTCTCGTCCGTGAGCAGCCTGTAATCCCGCCCGAATATCCTTACAGTAATTTCCTTTTTCATAACGTATCCTACCTTTCATTTAGAAATAAGGCATTATTAAATAAAGTATACCACATATACAGCTATAAATCAAGTGTTTTTTCTTTTTAATTCCCCCACCGGCTTTCATTCGAGCGCTTGGCGGAGCCTTGCGAGGCCTCCCCGGAGGGGAGGCGGTTTTTTAATTCACCCACCAGCTTTCAATCGAGCGCTTGGCGGAGCCTTGCGAGGCCTCCCCGGAGGGGAGGCAGTTTCACTTTGTGAATGAGGCGGCGGTGCAGCCGTCAGGCAAGCTTGTTCCGAGTGGAACGTCAGGGCTTGCGCTGATTTTCAATGCACAATTCACAATGCACAATGCACAATGATTGTGCCGCCTGCGGCGGAATCTGCCGCGAAGCGGATAAATTGGCAATTCACAATTATGCTCGCGCGAGAGTGTAACAAAGAAAAAACGCGAGCCCGAACTCACCCTCCAGCACGACCCCCACAACGCGTAAAGGGGGCGACAGGAGGAAGATAAGGAAAAGGGGAGCGCGAGGGGGAGAACCTTAAGAGGGGGGAGGTCGCCCCCTTTGCCCACGGGGCTTTCGGGGGTCTCCCCTCTTATGGTTCTCCCCCTCGCAGGACGTGGAAGTATTGTTCCTATCACACATAGCGAAAGGGCGCAGCAGAAGTGACCGCCCAAAACAAGCGTAGCAAAACGCAACGACCCACACAAAGCAAGAGTGCGTGAAAACTTCCGCATATCACACAGTCGTATGAAAGGGCATATTCCTCTTTCTCGACCCTCGCTCGGGCAGTTCCTCTTTCTCGACCCTTGTTGGGGCGTTTTCCTCTTCCTCTATCCATCTGACCCCCACCGTATCGCGAGGGAGCCCAGGCACATTTCGCTGTTGTGAACGAGCTTGCGAGTGCTCACGCGACTTGCGCACCCGCGCCCGGGTCGAGCTTGCGAGTGATCTCGCGGATTGCGTGGTACACGCCGTGTACCGTCAAGCCGCAGGCGGCTTGAGGGAGAGTTCATCTATACCCTCAAAGGGGCGGCCCTCCCTTGCAGGG
>CAMNBY010000273.1 GCA_946533615.1 uncultured Clostridia bacterium | reverse complement strand
CGACGCAGGCTTGCTGACGCAAGTCAAGGAGAATTTGGGTAATATGACGGAAAGCTGGCAAGCAGATGATGTGCAGAGGCGTTAGCCGCGAGTCGTGCGGTGTTGCCCAAGTATAAACGCTGCTCCTCCGGCATATACTATCTCAAGAAAAGCGTAAGGAGTGTGGTAATTGGATAATGAAAAAGATAAAATGGACTGATCTTCTTCTTTTTGTAGTGGGTACGGAGCTGGTCGGTTTTCTCTCGTCGCTGGTATCGGGGGCGGATTTTAAGGAGCACTACGCCTCGATGTCGAAGCCGCCGCTCTCGCCGCCTGCTCTTGTTTTCCCGATCGCGTGGGGGATACTTTTCGCGCTGATGGGCATCTCCGCCTACCTTGTATACTCGGCCGAGCACAGGCTGCGCCGCAGGGCGCTGACCCTTTACTTCGGACAGCTTTTTGTCAACTTCCTCTGGACGCCCGTGTTCTTCGGGATAGAGTCCTTCATCGGCGCCGTGATAGTGATACTTGTGCTGCTGGTGCTGGTGGCGGCGATGATCGCGGTGTTTTACCATGTGCGGAGGTCGGCGGCATATATCAATATCCCCTACCTGCTCTGGACGGTCTACGCCACCTATCTTACTATCGGCTTCGCGATACTGAACAGCTGAAAAAAAGGGAACTGCCGTGTGACAGTTCCCTTTGCTGTGTTCGGATCATCTGATATTCAGTATATCGGAAAAGCCTGTGATCTCAAAGATCTCGCCGATATCATCGTTTACGTTCTCGAGGACGAGCGAGCCGCCCTTTTTGTTCATTGCCTTGTGGATAAAAAGCAGCACCCTGAGTCCTGCCGAGGAGATGTAGACAAGTCTCTCACAGTCGAGGATGATCGTGTCTGTCTGAGGCACGGCTTTTTCAAGCTCGGCCTGAAATTCTGCGCTGTTGGTGGTATCGACTCTGCCTTCTGCCATTACGGTCAGGCTTCCGTCTGCTGGGTTTACCGAAACATTCATGTTATCTCTTCCTTTCTTGTTCGTTCGGACAGCTCTTCAATTTGTATTATAACAATATTAGCGCAAAATGTCTATTATCATAATGGACAAAAAAGCTCCCCGATTATCGGTAATAAATAGCAAAACGGGCTCCCCGCCTAAGCGGAGAGCCCGTTGATATACTGTTTACAACCTCCGCCCACATCAATTGATAAATCCGGAGCAACACAAAGGCTGCCTCTTTATCCATTGAATATGCGACGGCGTTGGGTGCAGGGTCAATGCCCCTGCTTACTTCTCGTCGTTGTAGAGCTTAGCATATCTGAGCAGGTAGTCATACCTGTCGGCGGCGTTCTTGATAGCCTTGTTGAAGAGCTTCTCGGCTCTCTCAGGATTCTGCTTAACAAGCGAGTTGTAACGAACCTCGCCCATGAGGAAGTCCTTGTAGTCCTTGGTAGGAGCCTTGGAATCGAGAGTGAAGGGGTTCTTGCCCTCTTCCTTCAGAGCGGGATTGTATCTGTACAGGTGCCAGTAACCGCACTCTACAGCCTTCTTCTCCTCGGTCTGAGCGATCTTCATGCCGCCCTTGATGCCGTGGTTGATGCAGGGAGCGTATGCGATTATCAGGGAAGGACCGTGATAAGCCTCGGCCTCGCTGATAGCCTTGATGCACTGGTTCATGTCAGCACCCATCGAGATATGAGCAACGTAAACGTAGCCATAGCTCATAGCGATGCCTGCCAGATCCTTCTTCTTAACTTCCTTACCTGCTGCTGCGAACTGAGCGATAGCGCCTGTAGGAGTAGACTTGGAGGACTGTCCGCCTGTGTTGGAGTAAACCTCGGTGTCGAATACAAAGATGTTTACGTCCTCGCCGGAAGCGATAACGTGATCCAGACCGGAGAAGCCGATATCATAAGCCCAGCCGTCGCCGCCGAAGATCCACATCGACTTCTTGCGGAGGAAGTCAGCGTCCTTGAGGATCTCGTCAGCTGCCTTGTTCTTAGCCTTCTTGAGTGCAGCAACAAGAGCGTCGGTAGCGGGGCCGTTCTCAGCGCCGTTGTCAACGGTGGAGAGATAGCCTTCGATAGCGGTCTTGAGAGCAGCGCTCTTTGTGGTCTTCTCAAGCTCCAGCACCTTGCCGATAGTTCTCTGTCTCAGGGTGTTCTGAGCAAGGAACATACCGTAGCCGTACTCGGCGTTGTCCTCGAAGAGGGAGTTGGCCCAAGCAGGACCCTTGCCGAGCTTGTTGGTGGTGTAAGGAGTAGAGGGAGCCGAGCCGCCCCAGATAGACGAGCAGCCTGTAGCATTTGCGATGTACATTCTGTCGCCGAAGAGCTGTGTAACGAGCTTGGCGTAAGGAGTCTCGCCGCAGCCTGCGCAGGCGCCCGAGAACTCGAGCAGCGGCTGCTTGAACTGCGAGCCCTTAACGGTGGTCTGCTTGAACTTGGCAGCTACCTCGGGCTTCTCGTCAAGAGTCAGGCCGTAGTTGAATACTTCCTGCTCAGCAAGCTGGCTCTCGAGAGGCATCATAGACAGAGCCTTCTCGCCCTTCTTGCCGGGGCATACGTTCACGCAGGAGCCGCAGCCTGTGCAGTCCAGAGCGGACATTGTCATCACGAAGTGATATCCGGGCATACCGGTCATGGGGATAGCCTTCTCCTGAGCGAGCTTGGGAGCCTTCTTCAGCTCTGCGTCGGTCATTACTACAGGGCGGATAACAGCGTGAGGACAAACATAGGAGCAGAAGTTGCACTGGATGCAGTTCTGGCCGTTCCAAGCGGGAACGTCAACAGCTATGCCGCGCTTCTCGAATGCTGCGGAGCCCTGGGGGAAGGTACCGTCTGCCATATTAGCGAATGCGGATACAGGCAGGGTATCGCCCTTCTGCTCGTTGCAGGGGATCTGGATCGAGTTTACGAAATCCTGGAGGGTCTTGTTTGCGCACTTAGCCTTGGGCATACCCATAGCGGTGTCCTTGGCCTTCTTCCAGGAAGCAGGAACCTTGACCTCAACTACCTGCTGATAGCCGGCGTCGATAGCGTCGTGGTTCATCTTGACTACTGCGTCGCCCTTTCTCGAGTAGGAAGCGGTAGCAGCGTCCTTCATATACTTAACAGCGTCCTCGATAGGCAGGATGCCCGAGAGCTTGAAGAATGCGGACTGGAGAACGGTATTGATCCTTGTTCCGAGGCCGACCTCCTTACCGATCTTTACGCCGTTGATCGTGTAGAACTTGATGTTGTTCTGAGCGATGTATCTCTTTACCTGGCCGGGAAGGTGCTTTTCGAGCTCCTTAGCGTCCCACTGGCAGTTCAGCAGGAAGGTGCCGCCGGGCTTGATGTCGGATACCATATCATACTTGGTGATATAGCTCTCGTTATGGCAGGCAACGAAATCGGCCTGGTTGATGAGGTAGGTGGACTTGATAGGAGTCTTGCCGAAGCGCAGGTGAGAAACCGTTACGCCGCCCGACTTCTTCGAGTCATAAGCGAAATATGCCTGAGCATACAGATCGGTGTGGTCGCCGATGATCTTGATGGAGTTCTTGTTTGCACCAACGGTACCGTCAGCGCCGAGACCCCAGAACTTACAAGCAGTAGTGCCTGCGGGAGCGGAGTCCAGCTTGCCTTCTATAGGCAGGGAGAGGTTGGTAACGTCGTCCTCGATGCCGATGGTGAAGCGGGGCTTGAAGGTATCCTTCCAGCTTGCGTTCCAGAAAACAGCCTTGATCTGTGCGGGAGTCGTGTCCTTGGAGCCCAGACCGTAGCGTCCTGTAGCAACAGGCAGGTCATGGAACTTCGAGCCCTTGAGAGCAGCAACAACGTCCAGATACAGAGGCTCGCCCAGAGAACCGGGCTCCTTTGTTCTGTCAAGAACAGAGATCTGCTGGCAGGTGTCGGGGATAGCAGCGATCAGCTTGTCCGCAACGAAAGGTCTGTAAAGTCTTACCTTTACGAGGCCGAGCTTTGTGCCCTCGTTTGCGTTCAGGTAGTCGATGGTCTCCTCGATGGTATCACAGACAGAACCCATAGCAACGATAACGTGAGTTGCATCGGGAGCGCCGTAGTAGTTGAAGAGCTGATAATTTGTGCCGGCCTTGGCGTTTACCTTAGCCATATAGTCCTCTACGATACCGGGGATAGCATCATAGTAGGGGTTGCAGGCCTCGCGAGCCTGGAAGAAGATATCGCCGTTCTGAGCGGTACCGCGGAGCACGGGGTGCTCGGGGTTGAGAGCTCTCTTTCTGAAAGCCTCTACAGCGTCGGTGTCGAGCATCTCGGCAACGTCAGCCTTGTCCCATACCTCGATCTTCTGGATCTCGTGAGAGGTGCGGAAGCCGTCAAAGAAGTGCAGGAAAGGAACTCTTCCCTTGATGGTAGAAAGATGAGCAACGGTGCCCAGATCCATTACTTCCTGAACGTTGGACGAGCAGAGCATTGCAAAGCCGGTCTGACGGCAGGCATAGATATCGGAGTGGTCGCCGAAGATATTCAGCGCGTGAGAAGCCACGCATCTTGCAGAAACGTGGATAACGCAGGGAAGCAGCTCACCTGCGATCTTATACATATTCGGGATCATCAGAAGAAGACCCTGCGAAGCAGTATAGGTCGTTGTGAGAGCGCCAGCGGAAAGAGAGCCGTGAACAGCGCCAGCGGCGCCGGCCTCAGACTGCATCTCGGTAACCTTTACGGGAGTGCCGAAGATGTTTGTCTGACCCTTTGCAGACCACTCGTCGGTGTGCTCCGCCATTACCGATGACGGGGTGATAGGATAGATAGCAGCGACTTCTGTAAAGGGATAGGATGCCCAAGCAGCAGCGTTGTTACCATCCATGGTTTTCATTTTTCTTGCCATGTTTAGTACCATTCCTTTCTTGTAATTTGAACCTAATGGCTAAGTCCTGCTTTTCAAACCATACAAAAAACAGGGCATGGAAAAGTGTCGTGCGATGATACGCGCGGCAAAAGCGTTGCCGCCCAAAACCATACATTGATCGGCTCCACTTTATCTATTCTATTATATCACTTATTTTATCTTTTGTAAATAGTATTTTTGCAAATAGCTGACACTATTTTTTTGTATGATTTGCTGTTTTTTCCGCCCCCGATGATACAGGCGGGAGAAAAGCGCGTCGGCGGTCAGGAAGAAAGTGAAGATCGGGGCTTTCGTTTGCATAAGATCTCTCTCACACAGCAATTTGAACATAATTTCAAAAATCTTTATGATAACTATTGATAATTTCGCCGTACAATGCTATAATTATTATAATGTGTGACAATACATTTTTGCAGGGAGCGCCCTGCATAGCAAAGGAGAGTTTTTATGAAGCTGATGTTTATCGGAGCCGACCACGAGGTCACTGGCAGCTGCACCTACATCGAGGCCTGCGGCAGGCGCTTTCTTGTTGACTTCGGAATGGAGCAGGGGACGGACGTTTACGAGAACGCGAAGATACCCGTTCCGCCCTCGCAGATAGATTTTGTTCTGCTGACACACGCCCACATCGACCATTCGGGGCTGCTGCCGCTGCTGTATGCAGGGGGCTTTTCGGGACCTATCCACTGCACCGAGGCCAGCGCGAACCTCTGCTCGATAATGCTCCGCGATTCGGCGCACATACAGGAATTTGAAGCCGAGTGGCGTTCCCGCAAGGCCAAGCGAAAGGGTCAGGAGCAGGTGGAGCCGCTTTACACGATCAACGACGCCGAGGGCGCCATACACCTGCTGACATCACATAAATATGACGTAAAGGAAGAGCTCGCCGAGGGCATATCCGTCCGCTTCACAGATGCAGGCCACTTGCTGGGCTCTGCCAGCATCGAGGTCTTTCTGACCGAAGGCGGCGAGAGCAGGAAGCTGGTCTTTTCGGGAGACATCGGCAACACCGATCAGCCCCTTATACGCGACCCGCAGTACATCGACGAGGCCGACTATGCGGTGATCGAATCCACCTACGGCACCCGTTTTCACGAGCGCCCCACGGATTACACCGCGGCTCTTGCAGAGGTGCTTCAGCGCACCTTTGACCGCGGCGGAAACGTGGTGATTCCCTCCTTTGCTGTCGGCAGGACGCAGGAGATGCTTTATTTTCTCAGGCAGGTCAAGGAGCGCGGCCTTGTCACGGGACACGACGGCTTCAAGGTCTACGTCGATTCTCCGCTGGCTATCGAGGCCACGGCGATCTTCATGCGCAACAAGAACTCCTGCTTTGACGAGGAGGCTCTGAGCTATGTTTCAAGGGGCATCAACCCGATCACCTTCGAGGGTCTTGTGACTGCCGTCACCAGCGACGAGTCACGCGCCATCAACTTTGACCGCAGCCCGAAGGTCATCATCTCCGCCAGCGGAATGTGCGAGGCGGGACGCATCAAGCACCACCTGAAGCACAATCTCTGGAGGCCTGAATGCACCGTGGTATTCGTTGGCTATCAGGCGGCAAACACTCTTGGTCGCAGCCTGTGCGAGGGCGCAAGGAGGGTCAAGCTTTTCGGCGAGGACATCAGCGTTGACGCAGAGATCACGATACTCCCGGGCATCAGCGGTCACGCCGATCGTGCGGGGCTTGACAAATGGATACAGGCTGTGGGCGGCCTTAAAAAGGTTTTTGTGAACCACGGTGACAGTGCGGTTGCGGAGGAATTTACGAAGCACCTGCGCGAGGATTTCGGGCTTGACGCTTACTGCCCGTACAGTGGAGCCGAGCTTGATCTTATCACGGGAGAGTTCAGGAACGCCGAGCCGATACCGGTATCACGGGAGGCGCGGCCTTCGACGGCATATCAGCGTCTGACGTCGCAGCTCAGCCGCCTGACGGCGATCGTTCAATCCAGCAAGGGCTTGACGAACAAGGAGCTCGGCAAGATGGCCGACACCCTCGCCAACCTCTGCACCAAATGGGCGCCCTAAGGGGTGCTAAGGGCGCACGGCCCGATACGCCCCGGGCGCGGGTGCGCAGTCCGCGAGATCACTCGCAAGCTCGTTTACAACAGCGAAATGTGCCGGAGCTCCCTCGCGATACGTTTTTTTAATCCGCGAGATCACTCGCAAGCTCGTTTACAACAGCGAAATGTGCCGGGTAGTCCTCGCGATACGGTGGGGGTCAGAAGGATAGCGAAAGAGGAAAACGCCCCAACAAGGGTCGAGCAAGAGGAAAAGCCCTCACAAAGCCTTGCTAAAACCTCGCTGTCCACAAATCGGCCGGTTCCAAGGGCGGCCTTAGCCCTTGGCAGGATCCAAGGACAGAGTCCTTGGTCGCCGACCGCAGTCGGCGAAACCCCCTCCAACGGGCGCTCCGCACTGGGGTGAATTTCAAAACGCTCCGGGGGAGCGTTTTGAAA
>CAMNBY010000272.1 GCA_946533615.1 uncultured Clostridia bacterium | reverse complement strand
AAATTCGACGCAGGAAGGCTGACGCCTTTCAAGGAGAATTTGGGTAATATGACGGAAAATATGCAAGCAGATTGCGTGCAAAGGCGTTAGCCGGTGGTTGTGCGGTGTTGCCTTTGTATAGCTGTGTCCGTATGGCAGTATCTGCCAACGGATAATAGCATTACCCTTGAGTTCATAAAAGGAGGAAGGCCAATGAAAAAAACCTTTATCCGACGGCTCGCGGCGTTTGCCGTGATGCTTTCATATCTGTTTGGAAGTATCCATCCCGACGAGCTGATCGTAGCTCTCGCATCGGAATATGTTGGCGAGTGCGAATACTGCGGCGGTGCAGTCTGGGAAGAATACGAATGTGACTGCGGATATGACGGTCTGCATCATGGCGATGGCTTCGGCTGTTATAAAAACTACCATTGTCCCGAGTGCGGAAGGGGCTGCGGCGAAGAACAGGGTATACTCGTAAACGGAGAAGACGGCTGGTGTCCCATCGGCGGTCAGGGCTCGCACTGTATCGGCTGCGCAACAGAGGACGACCCGTATTTCATCTGTGATTTCTGCGGCGACGAGCACTGTACGCTGTGCTTCGGCGGCTCCTGGGACGAGTGGGGCTGCGAGACCTGCTACAGGTGCGTCAACTGCTGGAACCACTGTACAGTCTGCGGCGTGTGCAACGAGGCAGCAGATTACTGCGAATACTGCGAGATGTGCGTTGACTGCGCTATGGACGAGGGGCTGCACTGTCCCGAGTGCGGATCCTGCTATTCCGATAATGAAGCCTGCCCCAACTGCGGCTACTGCGAGAACTGCTGTGAAGAATGGCACTGCCCCAACTGCGGCGACTGCTATTACATGAATGAGGACGCTATCTGCGAGATCTGCGGCTGCTGCCCCAACGACAGCGAATACGATCACTGTGAGGAATGCGAGCGCTGCTTCGAGGAAGCAGATAAATGCGAATGGTGCGGCCTTTGCGTCGAGTGCTGCGAGGCTGCTGCCTATGATGCGGGCTGCGATTGTCTCGATCATGTCTGCGTCAACGATCCCGAGTTCACAGATCACATGAAGGCCGAGCACCCCGCGGACTCATCTCACACAGCAAAGCCCAAGAGCAGCTGGTCATTCGACAAGAACTACCACTGGCACGATTGCATTCAGTGCAGCAGTGCAAGCCACATCACAGGCAAGGCTGCACACAGCTATAACGCAAACGGCGTGTGCAAGTTCTGCGGCGCTATCAGCGGCAGCACCGTTGCTGTTATCAAGCAGCCCAGAAACGTTCACGTCAAGGTCTCGAGCGAGGACGACGCTTACGACAAGAACGCCCGCTGGAGCTATTACAACAATCAGGCCGTGTTTACCGTAACTGCCAAGAGCACCTACAGCAATAAGCTCACCTATCAGTGGGAGGTAACGACCTCCGGCGGCGACAGCGTCTGGGGCGCTTCGATACTTGCAAACGATCAGAAGCTCGGCGCTGTAAGCGGCCTTTATACCGACACGTTCACAATGTATGTGCCGTCCGACGCCTGTGTGGGCAACCTCGGCAGCATCATGTGCGGCGTAAGGTGCAGGATCTCCGACGGCAGATCGACGATCTACACCGACTGGGCAAGAATGTATGTAGGCCACAATCTGGCGTTTGTTTCCGACGGCGCTAACGGACACCACAGCGAGTGCATCGGCTACTGTGAATACAAGAGCAAGACAGAAGGCCACAGCTTCGGCGCGTGGAGCGAGGTCTCCGACGGCACCCTCAGCGCCTCCTGCAAACAATGCGGTTATACAAAGACCATAAAGCCCCACGAGCATTATGCGGATTTCGGAAAGTTCTTTGAGCGCCCGATAGAGGATTACGATATCATCAAGGAGGACGACAGCTCGGGAGAGTACGAGTACAGGCTGAAGTCCAATCCCAACTATCGCTTTGCAGTGACCGGGACCTATCACGCTGCTCCCTGCGGCGAGGAGAACTGCGAACATATCGTAATGAGCCACCACAACTGGAAGCTCTATAACACCGACGCTTCAAATTATCCCTCTCCCATGAACGACATCTCCGTGAACGTTACTCACAAGTGTACGGAGTGTGATTACGTCAAGGAGGATGACACCCCCTGGAAGCTGGGCTCTCACCTTATCCTCTGCGGCGAAAACGTTGAAGCCGACAAGCTCGTGGCGGCGGCAGGCGAGAAGGTGCAGCTTTTCCACTACAAGGTGCCGGGGAAGAAGTTCTCAAGCTATAATCTCTTTATCGACAAGTATGTCACAAAGTCTGTAGGCTCCAAGGTAGGCTCCTACAGTACGGAAAAGATAGATCTTACAAAATACAGATACTTTAACAGCGGCACCGAGGTGCTCACCATAAATCCCAGTTCCAGAGACGCAGGCAAGTATTATATCACCGCGGTATATACCGCCTGCGACCACAGCGAAGGCACAGAGGTCAGGGACAAAAAGGACGCTACCTGCACACAGTTCGGCTACACGGGAGATACCGTCTGCACCGAATGCGGCGAGGTGCTGACTGCGGGCAAGGACATCAAGCCCACAGGCCACGGCGAGCTTTACGCCGCCGACAAGAACGTTTACCGCACCGACAAGTCGGGCAAGGTGGTATACAAGGACGGCCAGCCCGTGTATAACGTAAGAGTCAAGTCCACAGGCACCTGCGTTGCCCCCGGATATTCGGGCGACGTTTATTGCAGCTACTGCGACAGCATAGTCGAGTACGGCCATGTGATACCCGCCAAGGGCCACAGGTGGATGTCGCCCGTTACCACCCTTGCGCCTACGGCAACAACCGAAGGAAAGGCATCGGTCGTTTGTGCCTCCTGCGGAATGAAAAAGATCGTGACGCTGCCAAAGTCACTGACGAGCACGAGCTTCGATATGCAGCTGCCGACCACTCCCGACGGCTACAAGACGCCCCCTGTTATCACGGGCGTTGACTCGAACAAGATAAGCGTTTTTTTCATGAACTACTACAGCGAGGAGACACCGTCGGTGCAGTCGGTCGTCAAATCAGACTTTGAGTATGACAAGACCTATTACGCAACGGTAAGGCTGAACCTCAACAACAATAACACCCTGGCAGGCAATTTCAGGGCGAACATAAACGGCGGTCAGTATAAGGTAAGCAATGCCCTTCTGTTCAA